>CBDUSV010000136.1:0-7490 GCA_965369885.1 uncultured bacterium | reverse complement strand
GACCGCTTTGAAGCCTTCACCTTGGATGACCGCGGCCGGATACTCTGGCGTAATAACAATGTGGCGCGCCTCGCTATCGGCAGCCGGGTGCTCAGGCCCCGTCTCTTCGTAGGGGCCAGCGATCTGTTGACCGACGCCCAGGCCGGCGTCATCCGCCGCCATCTCGAGACCTGGCTGGAAAAGGAAATCAAGACCCGGCTCGGGCCCCTGGTCAAGGTCCAGCGGGCCTGTGGGTCCGAGCGCCTGGCGGCGCCGGTCCGTGGTCTTCTGTACCAGTTGACGGAAGGTCTCGGCACCCTGGCGCGGCGCAGCGCGGTGGTGCGGATTCCCAAGCTCGGCGCGGCTGAGCGGCGCGCCCTGGCCCGTTTCGGCGTCCGCCTCGGCGTCGAGACCGTGTTCGTCAAGGATTTGCTCGACCCCGAGGCAGTGCGCATGCGCGGGCTTCTGTGGTCGGTGCATCATGGCCCCGGTAAAGACACTGGCAAGGATACAGGCAAGGACACGGCCAAAGGCAACGGTAGCGTTGACGGCAAGGACGGCCCCGCTTGGCTGCCGGCGCCGGACGCGGCTTCCGCGCCCCGTGATGGCGCCCTTGATGACAGCTTCTATCTGGCCTCGGGCTTTTTGCCGTTGGGGCCCCGGGTGCTTCGCGTCGACCAAGCCGAGCGCCTGGCCGCCGAATTGCGCAAATTGTCGCGCCAGGGGCCGTTCATGGCGACCCATGCCCTCGCCCGCCTCGCTGCTTGTTCGATGGAGGAGCTCACGGCGGTGCTGGCCGCCCTTGGCTTCGAGGCCGGCGATGACGGGACCCACCGCTGGGCGGGCTTTGGCCGCAATGGCGCGCCACGGCCAGGCCGTGCAAAGCCCGGGCGCAAGGCCGCCAATTCCAAGCAGGGCGCCAAGCAGGGCCGGGGCGGCGATAGCGATTCCCCCTTCGCCAAGCTTCGCGATCTCAATCTGTCGAGATGACCGACACCCCGATCACGCCGGCCGCAATCATGCCCGGGGCCATCCGTCTC
Organism: uncultured bacterium; assembly: GCA_965369885.1. GTDB lineage: Bacteria > Pseudomonadota > Alphaproteobacteria > SMXQ01 > SMXQ01 > JAZFWG01. Next base: position 6,471 of record CBDUSV010000136.1, on the reverse strand, counting down.
GACAAATGGCTGTGGCAGGCGCGGTTCTTCAAAAGCCGCACCCTGGCCGCCAAGCTCTGTGCCTCGGGCGCGGTGCGGGTCAGCCATGCCAAGGTGCGCAAGCCTCATCACGCGGTCAAGGCGGGGGATGTGCTGACCTTTCCCCTCGGCCCCCATATCCGGGTTATCGAAATCCTTGCCCTCGGGTCCAGGCGCGGGCCCGCCCCCGAGGCGCGCACCCTTTACCAGGACCTGTCGCCGCCGCAGCCCCGGGTCAGGGGCTACGCCCCGCCCCGCAGCGCCGTGCGTGACGCCGGCGCCGGGCGGCCAACCAAGGCCGACCGCCGCGCCATCATGCGCCTCAACCGCAAGGACTGAACCGGCTCAGGATTTGCGGAAGATCACCGAGAGATTGTTGGCGGGCATGGCGACGGTTTCTGCATGCTCGAAACCGCATTTTGCGGCGAGGGCTGTGACATCGTCGAGGTCACGCACGCCCCAGTCCGGGTTGCGCGCCCTGAGATCGCGGTCGAAAGCCGCATTGCTCGGCGCGCTATGGCGGCCCGCCAGCTTGAACGGCCCATAGAAGTAGAGGACACCACCCGGCCCGAGAAGGCGCTGGGCGCCCTGGATTAGACCGCCGGCGGCGGTCCAGGGCGAGATGTGGATCATGTTGATGCTGACCACCGCCATGGGACAGAAATCCCGGGGCAGTGGCCAATCCCTGACGCTGGCATCGATCACCAGTGGGGCCGCCAGATTGTCGAGATCGGCGCCGGCGCGCCATGCCTCGATGCTCTCCAACGCCAAGGGGTCGGCATCGGAGGGCTGCCAGGCAAGGTGGGGCAGATTGGCCGCGAAATATGCGGCGTGCTCACCGGTTCCGCTCGCCAATTCGAGGACGGTGCCGGTGGCCGCGAGCGCGCGGCGCAACACCTCCAAGATGGGGTCTCGGTTGCGTTCCACCGCCGGGGCAAAGCGCCGTTTGTCCGATTGCGTCATGGTCCAACCCTAGGTTTTACGCCCCTTCGCCGCAACCCCGTCCCGCAGCGCGAGGTCCGCCAAAATCCTCCGCCAGCCCCCGGCAAGCCCCCGGTATTCCTGGGGTTGAAGTGGCGATGACGGTATGATAGGCAGTGCCATGCTTAACCGTATCAAGGCCATATTTCTTGATCTTGACGCCTCTGGTATCGCTCAAGCGGCGCACCATCGCCACCATCACGATGTCGATGAGTTGCATTTGGCGGCCGCCGCACTCCTGGTCGAGGCCGCGTGTCTCGACGAGGACTTCGACGACGCCGAGCGGGCCCGTATCGGGCCGTTGGTGCAAGACCGGTTCGGATTGAATGAAGAGGAAACCAAAACCTTGATCGAGACGGCGGAACGCGAAGTCCAGGATGCCAACCAGATCCTGCATTTTACCCGCGCCATCAAGGACGGTTTCGACCATGATGAGCGCATCGCCATGATCGAAATGTTGTGGGAGGTCGCCTTTGCCGATGGCAAGCTTCATGATTATGAAGCAAATCTGTTGCGCCGCATTGGCGGTTTGATCTATGTCTCCGACCAGGAGATCGGGGCCGCGCGCAAGCGGGCGCTGGCTCGCATTGAATCGGCGGGTGAAGCTGATAGTCGACAATCGTAAAGTACGGGCTGAAAGGACGGATTTAGATGACCTACGTTGTGATCGAAGCCTGCATTAAGTGCAAATACATGGACTGCGTCGAAGTTTGCCCCGTGGACTGTTTCTACGAAGGCGAAAACATGCTCGTCATAAATCCCGAGGAATGCATAGATTGTGGCGTGTGCGAGCCCGAATGCCCGGTTGAGGCGATTCTGCCCGATACCGAGGGCAATCTCGACAGATGGGTCGAGCACAACACCAAATTTGCCGATTTGTGGCCCAATATCACCCGTAAGGGCGAAGCCCCTGCCGATGCCGACGACTGGAAGGATACCCCCGACAAGTTGGAGAAGCATTTCAGCCCCAATCCACCGGAAAAACCGACGGGAAGCTGAATTTCACCCGGCTTTCATGCCACGAAAGCCTTGGAATTCCAGGGTTTTTACGCCCCAAGGCGTCCCAGGCACTGGATTTGGGCGCGGCCCTGGCCCGTGCCCATCCTCCTTCCCCTATCAATTAGGCTCCTAATGTGTTATGGTGTTGTCCTCCAATAGGGTTGGTATCAGGATTAAATTCCTGATACGCCGGGAGGATCCAGGACTTGGGGGAACGGGCATGGTGTGCGCCCCGGCGCGCACCTCTTTTGGCACGATTCACCCGGTTGGCGGGATTTTCAGCCCCGAATTGGCCATGAAACTGGTTTGGCGTCTTTGATTAGAGTGAAGGAAGAACATGGCTAGCAAAACAGCAGCGAAGAAGACGGTGACAGCGAAGAAGAAGTCACCGGTAAAGAAGAAAAAGAACGGATATTCGACGGGCGAATTCGTTGTCTATCCGACCCACGGCGTCGGCAAGATCACCGGCATCGAGAAGCAGGAGATCGCCGGCTTCAATCTGGAATTGTTCGTGATCCGCTTCGATTCCGAGAAAATGACCCTTCGGGTTCCGGTTATGAAGGCCAACGATGCGGGGCTCAGGGCGCTGAGCACCCATCAGCATATGAACAAGGCCTTGACCACCCTCAAGGGGCGCTCACGCATCAGCCGCGCCATGTGGAGCCGCCGCGCCCAGGAATATGAGGCCAAGATCAATTCCGGCGACCCGATCTCGATCGCCGAAGTGGTGCGCGATCTGCACCGCAATGCTTCTCAGCCCGATCAGTCCTACTCTGAGCGCCAGATTTATGAGGCGGCGCGCGAACGGCTGTCCCGCGAACTTGCGGCGGTGGAGAAGATCGACCAGGGTAGTGCATCCGTCCGTCTCGACGAATCCCTGCAGGTCGTCGCCTGACCGCGAAGATTTTCAGCCATTGCTGATCGTGGGGCTCGACCCCGATTGCGGCCCGGTCTCAATTCATGAGGCCGGGCCTGTTCGTTTTGACCCCGGTTGGTTTTGATCATGAGACTTGAGAAAATCATCTCCGGCGGCCAGACCGGGGTTGACCGCGCCGCCCTCGATATGGCCCGGGCTTGCGGCCTCGCCATCGGCGGCTGGTGTCCCAAGGGCCGTGGCGCCGAGGACGGCGTCATCGATGCCGACTATCCGCTCTCTGAGACCCCATCGGCGGACCCGGCGGAGCGCACCGAACGGAATGCCGGCGACGCCACCGCCACCTTGATCCTGGTCATGGGGGCCGGGCCAGACGGCGGGGCCGACGCCGGCACCCGTCATACCCTACAAGTGGCCCGGGATCTGGGCCGGCCCGTGCTCACCGTCGATCTTGGTGAGCCTCGCGTGCGCGCCGATTTGGCCGCCGCCGCCGGCTGGCTCGATGACAATTCGGTCCGCGTCCTCAACATCGCCGGGCCCAGGGAAAGCAACGCGCCGGGGATCTATGGCGCGGCGGTGACGTATCTACGAGACCTGTTCCGCCATCTTGGGCATTGAGGATGGGAGCATTGAGGGTGAGGGGCGGTCATCACTCCAGCACCTCGATCTGTTCCGGGTGGGTGGCCTCGATCATCGGCCCGTTATAGGACTTGACCCAGCCCCTGACCCGCACCCTCTTGGCTGAATAGCTTTCAGGGCCAAGGCCGGCGCGCTTGAAGCGTTTGCGCGCGCGCCGCGATATGAAGATGGTGAAATCGCTGCGCCAATCGGCGCCGAAATTCAGATAGCCGCGGCCGCGGACCTGGGCCCCTTCCAGCACCGTTCCTTCGACCAGCTGAAAGCTGTCGAGAAAGCGTGAGGCCTCCAAGTGGCCAATCACCCGGTAGTAGGGGTGGCCCCAGATGCCGCGCTTGGCCGCCCTGGCCCGGCGCTCAATCGCCAGCATGTCGGTGATGCGCGCCCGGTTGTCGGCGAAGGAGTAGACCCGGGCCATGCCCAAGCCAAGCAAGCCGCCCTGGATCCAGCCTCCGCCGTCGTCGAACAGATGGGCGAGCAGGCGGCCATAACGGTCAGTGCGCCGTCCCCCGAATGCCAGACGCAAGCGTTTTGGTTGTCCAGTCAGGCCAACCCCAGACAGGCCCACCAAAGCCTCGAGCGCCGCCTTGGCTTCGCGCGCCAGCGGCCATTGGCGAAACCCGGCCCGGCCGAGCGGCAGTTTCGGCGCCTGGATGCCGACCAGGCGGACCCGGCGTCCGTCACCCAACACCAAGGTGTCGCCGTCGACCACTTCCATGGGTATGCCGGTGCCGGCGCTGACCAGGGCGGGCTTGGAACTCGCGGCTTGCACCGCCGCCGCCAGCCCGGCAAAGAGAACAACCGCAATGGTGGCATAAAGGGGAGGCCGCATCATTGGCCGAGTGTAGCCGATTCATTTCTTCATGGGCGGGCACATTGTAGGGTCAGTACTCATAAAGGGTTATGGCGCTGGGCCGCCAGCGCCACAACCCTAGTTGAGTACGGACCCTGGCAGGGGTTTTGCCAACATTGGCCCAAGCCCCTATGATGTGCCGCCCCGCGCCGGCGAACACAACCGGTCCCCGCGTCTTCACCCTAGCCGTGCCCTGCAGCCCATGCGTCAGACATTTTTCCCTGATATCGAGCCCTTCGAGACCGGCATGCTCGATGTCGACGACGTTCACTCCCTATATTGGGAAGTCTCGGGCAACGCGGAAGGCGTGCCGGTGGTGTTCCTCCATGGCGGGCCCGGCGCCGGCGCCTCGGCCAACCACCGGCGCTATTTCGATCCCGCCTATTGGCGCATCATCATCTTCGACCAGCGCGGCGCCGGCCGCTCAAAGCCCCTGGGCGAGCTGCGTGACAACACCACCCAGCACCTGGTCGCCGATATTGAGCAACTGCGGGGCCATCTCGGCGTCGAACGCTGGCTGATGTTCGGCGGCTCCTGGGGCAGCACCCTGGCGCTGGCCTATGGCGAGGCCCATCCGGAGCGCTGCCTCGGCCTGGTGCTGCGCGGCATCTTCCTGTGCCGCCAGCGCGAAATCGACTGGTTCCTCTACGACATGCGCACCGTCTTCCCCGAGGCCTGGCGCCGTTTCGCCGAGTTTCTGCCCGCCGGCGAGCGCGGCGATCTGCTGGAGGGCTATCACCGCCGCCTGATCGATCCCGACCCGGCGGTGCATATGCCCGCGGCCCGGTCGTGGAGCGGCTATGAGGGCGCGTGCTCGACCCTGCTGACCAACTCCAAGAGCCATGCTCCCCTGGGTGGTGACCGCATGGCCCTGGGGTTGGCGCGGATCGAGGCCCATTATTTCAAAAACGGCATCTTCATGGCCGATGACGCCCTGCTGGCGGACTTAGGCCGGCTCAAGGGCGTGCCCGCCGCCATCGTTCAGGGCCGCTACGACATGGTCTGCCCCATCGCCACCGCCGACGAGCTTGCCCGCGCCTGGCCCGATGGCGGCAATGGCGCGCTGGACTATGTCATCGTGCCCGATGCCGGCCACGCCGCGTCGGAGCCCGGCATCCGCAAGGCCCTGATCAAGGCCACCGAAGACTTCAAGAAGCGCATCGCCAAGGGTGCGGGTTAATGCCCAGGGACTTGCCCAGGGACTTGCCCAGGGGCTTACCAAGGGACTTGAAGGCCCCGGCCATTGCCGTAAGATGGCGGCCAGAAGCATAAAACCGAGAAACGACTGTGGGGGGAGCTTATTATGAAAAAGTCATGGCCGTGCCGCATGGGCGGCATTTTTCTGCGCCGGGCGCTACGGATGACATTTGCCGCCGGGCTGGCCGGCGCGGTCCTGGCGGGCCCGGCGGTGGTCCCGGCGATGGCCGAGGACCCGGCGTTCCTCACCTTCGGCGCCGGCGGCTTCGACATCAATGACGATGATTCCACCGGTATGTTGTCGCTTGAATATCTGTCCAACGGCCGGATATGGGTGTTCCAGCCCATCCTCGGCGCCTATGCCACCTTCGATGGCAGCTTTTATGCCTATGCCGGGCTCGGGCTCGATTTGTTTTTCGGCAACCGCTTCGTGGTGACGCCGTCCCTCGCCGCCGGGCTCTACCTGGAAGGCGGCGGCAAGGATCTGGGCTCGGTGATGGAATTCCGCTCGGCGATCCAGCTCGCCTACCGCTTCGATGACCGCTCGCGCCTCGGCATCGAGTTCCATCACCTGTCCAACGCCGGCATCGACGACAACAATCCCGGCGCCAATCAGCTGCTGTTGTTCTACTCGATGCCGATCGGCGCCCGGCGCTATTGATCGAGGCGCGCGAAAATCCCTGACTTCAGCTCTCGGCGCCCTCGCTCTCGATGGCGGCGTCGCGGGCGGCGTGGGGGTTCGCAAGACGGCGGACTATACCAGCTTGCCCCGCCCCTCAAACGTGAATTCACACGGTTTGGGGGATAGAGAAGCCGCCCCGGCGCTGTGCTATAAAGCCCAAATGATCACGGGAGGCGCCAGTAGCTCAGCAGGATAGAGCACCGGTTTCCTAAACCGGGGGTCGGGGGTTCG
>CBDUSV010000135.1:0-7499 GCA_965369885.1 uncultured bacterium | reverse complement strand
GGCAACTACTGGTCCAACAACTATCTCAATACCGCTTCCATCGGCTCGCTAGGCCTGCTTTGCGGTGCCGGCAACCGCCCCGGTCAGATGGTTTCACGTTTGGGCGGCCATCAGCGCGGTGGTACCGGCGGCGGCTCGTTCCCGCGTTCGAAGTCTCCCGAGAAGTTTGCCGGCCGGCGCCGCAAGGTGCTGGATGTGGACAAGTGGGTCGAAGCCGGCCATGTGCGGTTCGCCTATGTCGTCGGCACCACCTGGACCACGGCAATGACCGCCTCACAGGCCTTGGAAAGAAGAATCAGGGAACTGACCACCAAGAACCCGCATCAGATCCCCAGCACCGACAAGAACGCGGCCGTCGCCGCCTTGAAGAAACGCATGGACTCAGGCGGCATGGTGGTCGTCAACCAGGATATATATCCCAGGCTGCCCATCGGCACCGATATCGCCGATTTGGTGCTGCCGGCCGCCACCTGGGGAGAGGAGGACTTCGCCCGCGAAAATGGTGAGCGCCGTCTGCGCTTCTACGCCAAGTTCTACGATGCCCCCGGCGAGGCCAAGCCCGACTGGTGGATCGTCGCCCAGGTCGCCCAACGCTTGGGCTTCGAGGGCTTCAAGTGGAAAAACTCGAATGAAGTTTTCGAGGAGCTGGCCCGCTTCAACCGCGGCAACCGGCGCAATTTCCAGCCCCTGGTGATGTTCGCCAAGCGGGCAGGCAAGACCGGCCATCAGGCCCTGAAGGAACTGGGCACCACCGGCATTCAGGCCCCCGTCCGCATCGAGAACGGAAAGCTGGTGGGGACCAAGCGGCTACACGATATCACCTATAAGCATCTTGAGACCGGCCCCGAGGGTTTCACCGCCGATCTAAAGACCATCACCGCCTTCAACAGCCATTCCGGCAAGGCGAACTTCATCAAATCGCCATGGTGGATTTTCAGCGACTTCTACGAGGCCATCAAGCCCAAGGGTGATGAGCTTTGGATCACCAACGGCCGGATCAACGAGCTCTGGCAGACCGGCTTCGACGACATGGTGCGCCGGCCCTACATCACCCAGCGCTGGCCCACCAACTTCCTCGAGATCCATCCCGATGACGCCAAGCCCAGGGGCATCGAGAGCGGCGACTGGGTGGAAGCGTGGAGCGACACGGTTCCCGTCCAGACCGGCGGGTTCATTGCCCGGACGACGCATGAGGCTAGCTACACAGGGCTCTTGGAAGACGGCAACATCAAGTTCGAGAAAGGCAAGGTCAGGCTGGTGGCGCTCGTCACCGAATTGATCCGTCCCGGCGTCACTTACGCCCTGGCACACGACACCAAACAACCGGCCAACAGCCTGGTGCCGCGGGTGGCCGACCCGATGACCTCCAACTACCGTTTCAAACTCGGCGTGGGCAAGGTCAAAAGGATTGGGGAAAGCCCCTACAAGAAGGACCTTACTCAGATGAGCCTGCTGCCCAGGACCTTCTGATCGGCGGGGGCCGTTAAGGCGGCCCCCTTCCTTCGCTGTCCGGAATCGGGGGGTATGAAATGTTGCGAGCTGTAATAGGGATTGCCACCGCCGCGTTCATCGCCGCAGCGATGTTGCTGGGCTGGTCTGTGCCTTCCCACGTAACAGCGCAGGATAGGGTTGCGGCTCTATCGCCGCCAAAAGCCGGCGGCCGTCTTTCGTTCTTCGATCAAATGGGGCGGCCGGTAAAATATCAGGTCTTCCAGGGAAAATATTGGCTGGTTTACTTTGGCTACACCTCTTGCCCCGACGTCTGCCCGATGGACCTTGCCGTCATTGGCCAAGCGTTAGACGCGCTTGGCGCGGCCGCCAACAACGTGGTGCCGATGTTCATCACCGTCGATCCCAAACGCGATACGGTTGGGGTGATGGCCAGCTATCTAAAGAATTTCCATCCTCGGTTTCTCGGTCTCAGCGGTTCGCCGCAACAGATCGCCGAGGCGGCAGACGCCTTCGGGGTGAATTTCACAAAGATCTATGTTTCCGGCGCGTCACAATATACCGTGAACCATACCGCCTTGAGTTATCTGATGGCGCCCGATGGCCGTAAGCGCTTGATGTTCCGCCAAGGCACCACGGCCAAGATCATGGCCGCCAGTATCCTGAAGGTCCTCGAAAAAGCGTCCGCATCAAAGGAACGGAAATGAGAACATCAGCATTCCGAACCTTGCTTGGGCGTGTCGCGGGGGCCATCGGTGCCGGTGTATTTTCACTGACCGCGCTCAATCCCGCACCGGTGGCGGCGCACGGCGAAGCCGCCAATGTCGCCGTGTCACTGCCGGCGGCCGGCAAATACTTGGCCTTCACCGACCATCGCGGACGCGCCGTCAGCGAGCGTGATTTCGCCGGCAAGTTCATGCTGGTTTACTTTGGCTACACCAATTGTCCCGACATTTGCCCAACCGATCTCCAGGTTCTTAGCCAAGCCATGGACATCTTGGGGCCGGCTGGAAAAAATGTGCAGCCCATCTTCATTGCCATCGACCAGCAACGCGACACCCCCAAGGCGCTGGCCGATTATGTGGGCCATTTCCACCCTCGCCTGGTCGGCCTGACCGGCACCAAGGCCCAGATCAGCGCCGCTGCCAAGGCCTATGACGTGCACGCCGAGATGGTCCAGGACAAAAAGGAAAGCGCCAAGTATTTCATAAACCACACCGCCCTGACCTATTTGATAGGACCCGGCGGCAATGGCATAGCGACGTTCGACCACGGCACCAAATCCGATGAGATGGCCGCCGCAATTCTCAAACACTTGAAAAACCAACCTGACTGATAATTAGCGGCCAGACGTTCCCCGAGGCCACCCTTTCAACCGCCAGCCCAGCCCCCGATGCTTTGTCGCGGGGGCCGAATGGGTTCACTTTATGGGGTCATTTGGCGATATCGTTAACCCAGGAAATTCCGGCCATGGCGTTGGGAAAACCGAGCGTGGTAATCGCCAGCAGCGCGACTTGCTGAAGTTCCTCCTTCGAGAGGCCTTCTTCAAGCGCCTGGCGAACATGGGAGTGCACCGCGCCCTCGGAATTCGCACCAATCGAAAGCGCCAATTTAATCAGGCGCCGGGTGCGTGCATCAAGCGGGCCGGCTTCCGCGGCGGCTTTGCCGAGTTCCTGATATGCTTCCCAGACACCAGGGAAACTCTCCGCTAGGGCACCGGCTCCTGTTGGTGGCAAAGTCGTCATTTGGGCCTCCTTTTATGGTTGATCCCCGTTGCCAATGCCGGCCACAAGGATGAATTTGCGTCCATTTGATCTTTTTCGGTTGGCAAGGCTATGCCGCCTTCTTGATGGATTCAAGGGCGCAATTGGCCTGACCGGAGCTTGGTGCATATGAGTGCCCAAGCCCTTCCGGAGGATCGGGGGCTGCCGGTAACGTGATCGAGCTTGCGGCCAGGGTATCGCCTGGGGCGGCACCGCTCAGAAAGTGTAGCCGACCCCGAAGGAAATCACCCACGGGTCGAGATCGACATTGACCGCGGTGATGGAGCCGTTATTGACCGAAATATCGGTTTCGACGTACACCTTCTTGATGTCGAAGTTCAGGGAATATCGATCATTGAGCTTGTAATCGACGCCGGCCTGGAAGGAATAACCAAACTCATTGGAATAATCGATCTGGGTGATCGAGCTCGACGTATCCTCGGCGTAGGTGATGGTGTAATTGAGCCCGGCGCCGATATAGGGGCTGATCTTCTTGTCGGGCCTGAAATGGTACTGCAGGGACAGGACCGGCGGCAGCAGCCTAACACTGCCGAGATGGGCGACGCCGTCGACCGTGACCGAATGGCGGGTGGTGGCCAGGATCAGTTCGGCGGCGATGTTCTTGGTGAAGAAGTAGGTAAAATCGAGCTCGGGGATAAAGTCGTTGTCGACATTGGCGCTGCCGCCGACGTTCGAGGTCCCGTCTTCATCGGGAATAAAGGCCACGGCCCGAACCCGGACCAGAAAATCCCCTTTTTGTTTCGCGGCCACTGCCGCGGGCTGTAACGCTAAGAACACAAACGCCGCCAAGACGGCCGTTAAGCTGATAATTCGTTTCATGGTCCCAGTTCCCGTATGTTTCACAAACCACGCACTACCCCATGCAGGTTTGTGGTCCCCCCCAGCGATGTCGCTAATTTTCGATTTGGCCATCTCCAAGGCATTTGATGCAAAAGCAAGTTAAAATCATTCAAAAGTGTAAATTTCCCCTTAATTGGACGTCAGAAATTTGACGTCGGCGGGATTTCTCGCCGGTGTGCGGAAATTGGAGAGGTGCAAGGGGGGGGGGATTCTGTTGGTCTGCAACGGCTTGAAGTGGATGAGACCTAGTCATCCCGTGTCATCCCGCCGCGGGATGCCGGCAACTTCCAGCCGGGGTTAATCCAGGTCTTAGCCCCGGTCGAGCGGCTTGACCAGTCCCTTGAGGTTCCGGGCGGTTCCGGTATCAGTAAAGAAAAAGCCGGTCACGACTGGACCGGCGAGTTTCAACAGGGAGGCTAAAAAGAATGATAGCTAAATAACGCTAGGAACTCATTAATTAGCTATCTAATTACTACCATTATGACCGGCCGGTGTAAAGCCCTTTTTTCAAATTTTTTTTGCCCGCTCTCCAGAAAATTTTGCTCACCCTCTGGCGTCATCGGCCTCGGCCCGGGCGGGTGGGAATCAAGGGTTTGCCTATCCTGCCAACAGCGCCATCCGGGGCCCCAATGGCTGGGAAGCCTGCGATCTTCCATGTCTCGGCCGTTTTGACTATCATCTCATGAGACATCGCTGGCAACTTCAGTGACGACCAATTTCCCAGGGCTCGCGGGATGGCGCATATGACCACGGATATCGCCGCCAGATACGACATCAATGTGCCGCGCTACACCAGCTATCCGACCGCGCCTCACTTCAGCCCGGCGGTGGACGAGGAGAGATATCGCGGCTGGCTCGGCGCCCAGGATCCCGCAATGGGGCTGTCGCTCTATTTCCATATCCCGTTCTGCGCCGAGATGTGCTGGTTTTGCGGTTGTTTCACCAAGGTGGTGAAGCGCTACGAGCCGATAGCGGCCTATCTCACCGCCCTCGGCGCCGAGATCGATCTGGTCGCCGACGCGCTGGGCGGCCGTTTCACCGCGCGGCATCTTCACTGGGGCGGCGGCAGCCCCACCATGCTGACCAGCGAGGACTGGCAGCGGACGGTGGCCCATCTCCGCACCCGGTTCGATTTCGCTGACGACGCCGAAATCGCGGTCGAGGCGGACCCCCGCACCGCCACCGAGGACTATATCAGGGCGCTCGCCGCCGCCGGCGTGAACCGGGTCAGCATCGGCGTGCAGGACTTCGCGCCCGACGTGCAACAGGCGGTCAACCGCATCCAGCCTTTCGATGTGACCAAAAGAGTGGTGGACTGGCTGCGCGGCCACGGCATCGGCCGGATCAATATGGATCTCATGTACGGGCTGCCGTTGCAGACAGTGCCAGGCGTCATCGACATGGCGGAAAAGGCGATCACGCTCAGGCCCAACCGTATAGCCCTGTTCGGCTATGCCCACGTGCCGTGGATGAAGCCGCACCAGAAACTGATCCCGGACGAGACCTTGCCCGATACCAAGGCGCGCTGGGAACAGGCCGACGCGGTCTCGGCGCGGCTGGTGGAGGCGGGCTATGTGGCGATCGGCCTCGATCATTTTGCCCTGCCCGATGACGAGCTCAGCCTGGCACGGGCCTCCGGCCGCCTGCACCGCAACTTCCAGGGTTATACCGTCGATCAGGCGGCCACCTTGGTCGGGTTCGGCGCCTCGGCGATCAGCTCGCTGGCCGAGGGTTATGTGCAGAACGTCTCATCCATCGGCGCCTACAGCAAAAGCGCCCTCGCGGGCCATCTGCCGGTTGCCAGGGGCGTCGCCATCGATGCCGAGGACCGTTTGCGCGGCGAGGTGATCGAGCGGCTGATGTGCGACCTGGAAATCGATCTTGGCGTCATATGCTCGGCTCACGGCAAGCCGGGCGACCATTTCCGCGATGAGATGGCGGCGCTGGGCGCGTTGCAGACCGACGGCATCATCCGCATCGACGGTGCGCATATTTCGGTCACCGCCCGGGGCCGGCCGCTGGTCCGGCTGGTGGCGGCGGCGTTCGACCGCCATCTCGGCAAAGGCGAGGCGCGCCATTCAAAGGCGGTGTGAGCGCTCCGCCCGGCGCCGGTCCGCGGCAAATTTAGATCGATTTCGAAATCACCAGTGTGCGGAAAAGAAGTGTTTGCCTTTGACGCCGCCTGATCCTCACCGCAGCCCTGAAATCTATGATGGCATGGGAAACCGCATTCAATTTGTTTGCAAATAACAATGATTAGCGATAAGGAAGGAAAACTCATAACGCGTGAGTTGCAACTGAGCGGTTTTATCCAGCCCACGAACGGGTTGATAGAATTGAAAAATGAGCGGTTTTTTCATGACTATGAACCAATCCCAAGGCAATCACTTTACTTTATTCTGGCGCTATGTCGTCGGTTCAGTGGTCGTTTGGACGGTGATCATCGCCGGTTCGCTGGTCAGTAACATCCATCTACTGAACAAACAGTCGATGGAGTTGGTGCGCAAGGAAGCAATCGCCAATTTCAACAAGGACCAGGGGTTCAGGCTGTGGGGTACGAAGCACGGCGGCGTGTATGTTCCCGTCACCGAGGACACGCCTGTAAGCCCTTATCTCAGCCATATTCCGGAACGTGATATCGAAACGCCGTCGGGGCGAAAACTGACGCTGATGAATCCCGCCTACATGGTTCGCCAACTGATGGGGGACTACAAGACCTATTACGGCGTGCGGGGCAAAATCACGGGACTTGTGGTGCTGCGCCCGGGCAACGCCCCGGACGAGTGGGAAAAGGCGGCGCTGATAAGGCTCAAGGAGGGCCTAGGCGAGGTCAGCGAAATATCCAATCTCGATGGTGATTCCTACTACCGGTTGATGCGGCCTATGTACATGAAGCCGGGATGTGAAAAATGTCACGGCCATTTGGGGTTCAAGCTTGGCGATTTTCGGGGTGGGGTCGGAGTCTCCGTTCCCCTTGCGCCGTATCTCGAAGCAAAATACGAAGCGCTGACCGTATTCGCCACGACACACGCCGTGGTATGGATTTTGGGGCTTGCCGGAATCGGTTTTGGCGTCCGTCAGGTGCGTGGCCGTATTTCCGAGCGCGACAGGGCCGAGGCCGAGGTCCGACTACTGAATGAGACCCTCGAGGTCAAGGTCGAAGAACGCACGGCGGAGCTCAAATCGGCGCAGGACGGTTTGTTGCGGGCGGAGCGCCTGGCAACCCTGGGCCAGTTGACCGGCACCGTGGCCCATGAGATCCGCAACCCGCTAGGGGCGGTCTCCGCCACCGCCAAGACCATCGAACTTGAAATCCAGCATGCGGGTCTCGGTCTTGATAAAATGTTTGCCCGCATGAACCGGGGCCTCCAGCGCTGCGAAAACATCATCACCGAACTGCTGGACTTTGCCCGGGCCAAGGGGCTT
>CBDUSV010000134.1:0-7519 GCA_965369885.1 uncultured bacterium | reverse complement strand
TCCTCGCTATCGACCACATCGCCGTCGATTAGGCCCGCGGTCACCTTGCTTCTGGAAACATAGGGCCTGGCGCGCCAACGAATGTCGTCGCCGGCAAACCGCACGGCAAGCGCCCGGCGGCGCATCGTCGCCGAAGTGTTTGCCGTCGCCCCGTGCAGAATTTTGCCGTCGAACACCACACAATCGCCGGGTTCCATGTCCCAGGTGAGGATGTCGTAGGCATCCGGGTCGGCCTCGATATCGGGAATCGTGTCCTCCACCTCCTCGGCGCCCGCGAGCTCGGCGCCCTCGCCTATCCGAATCGGCCGGTAGAGCTTGCCCCAGCGGTGCGATCCCTTGACGAACCTAAGCGCGCCATTTTCCGCCGTGGTGGGGTCAAGGGCTAGCCACAGGGAACAGAATTGCTCGCCCTCGATCTGGTGATAGGTGTAATCCTGGTGCCAATGGGTCGGGGTATCGGTGCCGGGTTCCTTCACCAGCAAATGGTCGTCCATCAAATTGACTTTACGCGCCCCCATCAGCGTCGCGGCGATCCGCGCCGCCGGGGAGGAGAACACGAAGCGATGAAACACTTCGTGGCGCAGGAACATGCCGTGATCGGTGAAGAACTTGCCCCGGTCAGCCGCGTAATCCTTGGAGAACGGTCCCGGCTGGGCCATTGAGGCGGCAAACCCTTCGCGGAGGTTGTCGATCCAGTCACAGGAGAACTCGCCGCGAAGGCAGACCACGCCGTCCTGCCGCCAGGTCCGAACCTGTTCATCGGAAATGATTTCGGATGTCATCAACGTCACCTAGGCCAATATCTAACCCAAAATAATCACCCCGTCGGCGGCGAGTTTTTCGATCTCGGCGTCCGTATAGCCGGCTTCCGACAGCACCTCGTGGCTGTGTTGGCCGAGGGTTGGGGCCGCCTTTGACACCTTTGCCGGGGTTTCGGATAGTTTTAGGGGCGTGCCGATGGTCCTGACGGTGCCGAGGCTGCCATGGGGCACTTCGACCACCATGTCCCGCGCCAGGGTCTGGGGGTCGAGGTGAACTTCATTGATCGAGAGCACCGGCCCCGCCGGCACGCCGACGCCATCGAGGCGCCCCAGCCAGTCGGCCCGGCTGCGTGTCCGAAATACCGGTTCGAGGATGGCGACCAGATCGGCCAGATGGCCGAGGCGCCGGGTGTTGTCTCCAAACCGGGGGTCATCGACCAGTTCGGGCATTTCGATGGCCTGGCACATCTTCTCCCAATTGCCCTGGTTGGCGGCGCCGATGGTGATCCAGCCGTCGGAGGCCTGGAAAGCCTGATAGGGGGCGCCGATGGGCGACGCCGTGCCCATGGCCCCGGGCGCCTCGCCGCCCGCCAGCGCGGTGGCCGATTGCCAATAGGTGTAGGTGATGCCGGCGTCGAACAGGGATGTGTCGACCAGCTGGCCCTTGCCGGTAAGTTGGCGGTGGGCATAGGCGGCGGTGATGCCGAGCGCGCCGAGGATCCCCGCCGAGATGTCGGTCACCGGCGCGCCGATCTTGACCGGGGGGCGCCCCTTGCCCTCGCCGGTGATGCTCATGAGGCCGCTCATGCCCTGGGCGATGAGGTCGAAGCCGCCGCGCTCGGCATAGGGCCCGGTGCGCCCGAAGCCGGAGATGGCGCAATAGATCAGGCCCGGATTGTCCTTGGCCAGATCATCATAGCCGAGGCCGAGGCGATCCATGGTGCCATGGCGAAAGTTCTCGATCACCACGTCGGCGCCGGCGATGAGGCGGCGCAGCAGCTTGACGCCGTCGGGGTGCTTGAGGTCGACGGCGATGCCGCGCTTGTTGTGGTTCATGGTCATGAAGGCGACCGATTCGCCCTCGATGTCGCCGATGGCGAAGCGGCGCGAATCCTCGCCATCGGGTGTCTTCTCCACCTTGATGACATCGGCGCCGAGATCGGCCAGCATCATGCCGCACACCGGCCCCGCCATGATGTGGGCGATCTCCAATACCTTCATGCCGTCTAAGGGTCCCTTCGCCATCTCAGCGTCCCTTGAACTGGGGTTTGGTCTTGGCGAGGAAGGCCTTGGTGCCGGTCTGGTAATCCTCGGTGCCGTAGCACGCGAATCCCTCGTCCCGTTCGGCCGCCGTCAGCGGCGCCGGGTCGGCCAGGCGGTTGATGAATTTCTTGTGCCAGCGGTTGACCAGGGGGGCGGCCTCGGCGATGCGCTTCGCCGTTTCATAGGCCTCGGCCTCGACCCCGTCATCGGCAACGACCCGGTTGACCAGGCCCATGGCGAGGGCTTTGTCTGCGTCGAAGATTTGCCCTTCGAGCAGGATCTCCAGGGCCGCGGCCCGGCCCACCAGCTCCAGCAGTCCGGCGATCTCGGCATGGGCGAGCACCAGGCCGAGCCGGTTGGACGGCACGCCGAACCGGCTCGACGCTCCGGCGATGCGGAGATCGCACAACGCCGCGATCTCGAGCCCGCCGCCGACGCAGACGCCTTCGATCAGGGCAACGGTCGGATGGCGGCATTCGCGCAAGGCCTTGAGGGCACCATGATGGCAGACCCCATAATCACGGCCCTGGCCGATGTCGGCGCGTTCATGGGCGAATTCGGAGATGTCATTGCCGGGCGAGAACGCCTTGCCGCCGGCGCCGCGCACGACGATGCAGCGCAGCCCGTCGTCGGCGGAAAGGGTCTCCATAACCTCGCCAAGGCGCCGCCACATCGCCTTGGTTATGGCGTTGAGCTTCTCCGGACGGTTGAGGACCACGGTGGCGCAACCGCCATCGCGCTCCACTTTGATCGGGTCGGTCATGGGATCGGGTCGGTCATGTGACCAGGAGTCCAGCCCTCTTCAAGCCGCCGCCGCGGCGGCGGCGGCGCTTTTGCCGTTGGCGAGATATTCCATGGCGGCATCGACTCCGCCCTTCTGGTGGGGCACGCCGGCGAGGCCGAGGCCCATTTCGACGCCGCATAGGGTTCCCGCCAGCATGAGCTCGTTGAAATGGCCCATATGGCCGATGCGGAACAGCTTGCCCGCGACCTTGCCGAGGCCGGCGCCCAGCGACATATCGAAATTCTCCAAGATCACCTTGCGCAGTTCATCGGCGCTGTGGCCCTCAGGCGTGAGGACGGCGGTGAGGCTGGGCGAGTATTCTTGCGGATCACGGCACGCATTCTCCAACCCCCAGACACTAAGCGCGCGCCGGGTCGCCTCGGCCAGGCGGTCATGGCGGGCGAAGACATTGTCCCAGCCTTCCTCTTCGAACATGTCGAGGGCTTCGGCCAGGCCGAAGATATGGTTGATCGCCGGGGTGAAGGGGAAAAAGCCGGTTGCGTTGAGGCCCAGCATGTTCTGCCAGTCCCAATAGGCCCGGGGCAGCTTGGCGGTCTTGTTGGCTTCCAGGGCCTTTTCGCTGACCGCGTTGAAACCAAGCCCGGGCGGCAGCATCAGCCCCTTCTGCGAGCCCGCCGTGGTGACGTCGACACGCCATTCGTCCTGGCGATAGTCGATACAGCCCAGGGACGACACCGCGTCGACCATGAACAGCGCCGGGTGATCGGCCCGGTCCATGGCGGCGCGAATCTCGGCCAGGCGCGAGGTGACGCCGTTCGAGGTCTCGTTATGGACGATGCAGACCGCCTTGATGGCGTGGCTTTTGTCCTCGGCAAGCTTGGCCTCGGCCACCGCCGGATCGGCGCCTTGGCGCCAGTCTCCGGGCACGAAATCGACCTCGAGGCCGAAGGCGACGGCGACGTCGCGCCACAGGGCGGCGAACTGGCCGGTCTCGAACATCAGCACCTTGTCGCCGGGCGAAAGCGTGTTGGCCAGCGCCGCTTCCCAGCAGCCGGTGCCGGACGACGGAAACAGGATGACCGGGCCCGAGGTCTTGAACGCCGCCTTGACGCGGTCCAGCACGTCGAGGGCAAGGCGTGCGAATTCCGGGCCGCGATGGTCGGTGGTGGGCCGGGCCATGGCCCTGAGCACCCGGTCGGGCACGTTGGTGGGGCCTGGAATTTGGAGGAAATGGCGTCCTGACATGGTTTGGTATCCCTGCTGCCGGCATATAAGAACCCCGCGCCTAGCCGGTTTCGGCGCGGGTTTTGATGGATTGTGCCGATTATGCCCCGCTGGGCGGTCAAGACTCAAGCCGTCTCGGCCCTTTGCCACCTGACCCATAGATGCTAAGTAGTCGGCCAGACGCTTAAACGCTTAAAAACCACCATCTTACCGGGGAGTTCCCATGGCCACCGTCGTTTCAGCACCTCCCGCCGCGACCCTTCCTGTCGCCGGGACCGAAGATGTCTATCCGGTCCACCGGATCTATTGTGTCGGGCGCAATTACGCCGCCCACGCCCGCGAGATGGGCGCCGATCCCGACCGTGAGCCGCCGTTCTTCTTCATGAAGCCGGCCGATGCGGTGGTGCTCAGCGGCGCCACCATCCCCTATCCGGCGGCCACCGAAGACTTCCACCACGAGATCGAGCTGGTGGTGGCGATCGGCACCGGGGGCTCCGACATTCCGGCCTCCGACGCCCTCGATCACATCTACGGCTATGGCGTCGGCCTCGACATGACCCGGCGCGATCTTCAGGAAGGCGCCAAGCAGACACGGAGGCCCTGGGACATGGGCAAGGGCTTCGACCGTTCGGCGCCCTGCACCGAGATCGTCCCCGCCGCCCAAATCGGCCATCCCGATTCGGGCGCGATCTGGCTCAAGGTCAATGGCGAGGAGCGCCAATCCGGTGATCTCAACCAGTTGATCTGGAACGTCTCCGAGACCATTTCGTGCCTGTCCGCGCTGGTCGAGTTGACGCCGGGCGATCTGATCTATACCGGCACGCCGGCGGGCGTCGGCCCGGTCGGCCCCGGCGACAAGCTGGAAGGCCATGTGGACGGGGTCGGCGATCTCACCATCACCATCGAGAAGCTTTAGGTTCGGCCATGCGCCTGGTCACGTTTTCTAACGGCGGCGGCGGGGTTCGCATCGGCGCGCTTATTGGTGACAGTGGGGCCGATGACGGCGCCGGGATCGTCGATTTCGCCGCGGACGCCCCCGATCTGCCCCGGGACATGACCGGGCTGATCGAAGGCGGCGAAGAAGCGTTGGCGGTGGCGCGGGATGCCCAGAGCACCGCCAAGTCGGTGGTGGCGCTTGGCGATGCCACGTTGCTGGCGCCGATCCCAAGGCCCCGGCGCAATATCTTCTGTGTCGGCAAGAACTATTACGACCACGCCAAGGAGTTCGAACAAAGCGGCTTCGACAAAAGCTCCGCCGGCTCCGCGGTCCCCGACGAGCCCATCATCTTCACCAAGGCGACCACATCGGTGATCGGCCCGGGCGTGGCGATCCAAAGCACCCTCGATCCCACCGACAGCCTGGATTATGAAGGCGAGATCGCCTTTGTCATCGGCAAGCCGGGCAGGGGCATCGCCAAGGCCGACGCCTATGATCACATCTTCGGCTACACCATCATCAACGACGTCACCGCGCGCACCGTCCAGCGCAAGCACGCCCAGTGGTTCCTGGGCAAAAGCATGGACGGTTTCTGCCCCATGGGGCCGTGTCTGGTGACCGCCGACGAGGTCGGCGACGTCACCGCCATCAATCTCACCACCCGGGTCAATGGCGAGGTGCGCCAGCAGGCCTCGGTCTCCGATCTGATCTTCGACATTCCAACCCTGGTCGAATGCCTGTCCCTCGGCATGACCCTTGAGGCCGGCGACATCGTTTCCACCGGCACGCCGGCGGGCGTCGGCATCGGCTTCAAGCCGCCCAGGTTCCTCAAGCCCGGGGACCGGGTCGCCATCGCCTTCGACCGTCTGGGCGAGCTGGAAAACCCGGTGGCCTGATCCGCCGGTCAGGGTCCCATGAGCGAAGACAACATCACCACCGAGCGGGCGAATTTCGTCACCCATCTAGAGTGCAGCGCCACCGGGGAGATTTTGCCCGCCGGGGTGCTCCACAACCTGTCGGCGGCGGCAAAGCCGCTTTTGGTGCGCTACGACCTGGATGCCTTGCGGGCCCGGTTCACCAAGGGCGATCTCGCCGGGCGCACCGAAGACCTCTGGCGTTACCGCGAATTGCTGCCGGTGAGCCAGGCTTGCAACATCGTCAGCCTGGGCGAGACCATGACGCCGATCCTGGCGGCGCCGCGCCTGGCCCGGGAGCTGGGCTGCGGAGAGATCCTGATCAAGGACGAGGGCCGCCTGCCCACCGGGTCGTTCAAGGCCCGTGGCGTCACCCTGGCGGTGTCCATGGCCAAGGAGCTCGGCGTCAGGAAAATGGCTATGGCGACCAACGGCAATGCCGGCGCCGCGCTGGCCGCCTATGCCACCCGCGCCGGAATCGAAAGCGTGGTGTTCTGCCCCGATGACACGCCGGAGATCAATGTCCGCGAGATCGCGCTGCAAGGGGCAAGGGTCTACCGGGTCAACGGGCTGATCCACGAATGCGGCAGGCTGGTGGTCGACGGCGCCGCCGAGGCCGGTTGGTTCGACACCAACACGCTGCGCGAGCCCTACCGCATCGAGGGCAAGAAGACCATGGGCCTGGAGCTTGCCGAGCAGCTGGGCTGGGACGTCCCCGACGTCATCTTGTATCCCACCGGCGGCGGCACCGGGCTGATCGGCATGTGGAAGGCCTTCGCCGAGCTTGGCGCCATGGGCTGGATCGGGCCCAAGCGCCCGCGCATGGTGGCGGTCCAGGCGGCGGGCTGCGCCCCCATGGTCAAGGCCTATGAGGACGGCGCCGACCACGCCGAGCCCTGGCAAGATGCCCATACCATCGCCGCCGGCATCCGGGTCCCGGCGGCGATCGGCGACTTTCTGATCCTTCGTGCCGTGCGTGAAAGCGGCGGCTTCGCCGTGGCGGTGGATGACGACGCCATCGAGGAGGCCCGCACCGAGATGGGCGCCAGGGAAGGCATCCTCTTGTGCCCGGAAGGGGCCGCGACCTATGCGGCACTCATCCAAGAGCTGAAATCCGGGCGTATCGCCAAGGATGAGCGCGTGGTGCTGTTCAATTGCGGAAATGGCCTCAAATATCCCATGAATGAGGTCACCGCCACCCTCGATCGTCATGGCCCGATAGATTACGCCAAACTCTAGACTATCCGGCCCAATTCAGAAAAAATATAGATTGCTAAGTATTTTGCGGGAGGGGTACACTTCGATCGGAAAATCAAAGCGAAAATGGAGGAGGAAATGTTCGCCAAGCTCAATCATCTTGCCATCGTCACCGATCAATACGCCCTGATGGGCAAGTTTTATGAATCCGTCTTCGGCCTGAAAGAGGGCAAGAAGAAACCCAATCCGGCGCGGGCGATTTCCATCGGCGACGGCCATGTGGGGCTGAACATCAATCCCACCAAGCCGGGCCGCAAACTGGGGCTCGATCATTTCGGTATCGAGGTCGAAGATGTGGACACCTTCTTCGAGCGCTGCGAGAAGAAATATCCCATGGTCAAATGGCAGGAGCGGCCATCGATTCGCCCCTTTGCCGGGATCACCTCCCATGATCCCGATGGCAATGTCTTCGATATTT
>CBDUSV010000133.1:0-7561 GCA_965369885.1 uncultured bacterium | reverse complement strand
GCCATGGGCCAAGGTGGTGTCGAAAAGCATCCCGGCGCGAATGCTGAAATCATCCAATTGCATGGACGAAATTTTCTTGTTGGACTCGCCGAAAAGCTGAATCCAGCCGCCACAGACATCTATCTCCGGGTGGCGTTCGAGAAAACCGGCCTGGGTTTCCAGACGGTCAAGCGGCAGGATATCGTCGCCGTCAAGCATGGCGACATAGTCTCCCGTGGCATGGTCCAGCGCCATATTGGCGGCGGCCTGCGCGCCTGAGTTCACCGGCGTGCTCAACACATGTATGCGGTCATCTTTCGCGGCAAAACCTTCCATCACCGCCAGTGAATTGTCGGTCGAACAATCATTGACCAAAAGCAGTTCTAAATTTCCGTGGCTTTGGTTGAGAACCGAATCTATGGCCTCAACGACATAGGATTCCATATTGTAAACCGGCGTAATGATGGAAACCTTGGCGGTGCTGGCACTTGGCATCAGTGGGTCAGATCCCAATGGCGGTGAATATCCTAGCCATCCGGCAACAAATTGTTGGCCGCCAGGATGTCCCGCAATTCCTCTTTGTTGAGGAGATCATTGGCCGAGCTGTATTCGCTGTTGAGAAATTCGTGCTCGGCTTCCTCGCCGTCATGAATTTCCGGAAGATTGGACGGAATCACATAATGGCTGCCCGGTTTGATGGCGCGGCGGCCTTCGTCCTCGGAAATCAGGATCTCGTGCAGTTTCTCACCGGGCCGGATGCCCATGACATCAATTTCGATTTTGCGCCCCCCGATCATCACTTCAGCCACATCCATGATACGGGCGGAGCGCACATGGGGAACGTATATGTCTCCGCGATTGCCCTTGACGATGACCTCGAAGATAATATCCACCGCACTGTCCAGATTGAGCAGGAAACGAGTCATCCGCTCATCGGTGACGGTCACGTTCCGGTTGTTGTTGATTTGATCGAGAAACAGCGGGATGACCGATCCCCGGGACGCCAAAACATTGCCGTAACGCACACAGACGAAGCGGGTCGTGGGGCACAGCATATTGCCCTGCAGAAACACCCGTTCCTGCAGGGCTTTGGTCATCCCCATGACGTTGACCGGCTTTGCCGCCTTGTCGGTGGATATGCCGATCACCAGTTCGACCGGGGTCTCATGATCGCTGATGGCGCCGACAATGTTCATGGCGCCGACAACGTTGGTTTTAATTGCCTCCTGGGGGAAGTATTCACAGGCTGGAACCTGTTTCAGCGCCGCCGTATTGATGATGACTTCCGACTGTTTAACGGCGGGCATCAGGGACTGGAGATCGCGCACGTCGCCGATGCGGAATTGCACCACCTGGTTGAAGCGTTCGAGCAAGTCCGGGGGCCCGACTTGATAATCGACCCGCAGCTGATGCTGCTTGGCTTCATCACGGGAGAAGATTGTGATCGAAGCCGGTTTTCCCATCCGTTCATAGTTCAACAGGCGTTTGAGAAGCACTCTGCCCAGGGATCCCGTACCGCCCGTAATCAGGATCCTTTTGTCTTGAAGAGGACCTATTTCCATGGAAAATCCTTACACCTTCTCGCTGATCAACCGCCAGAGGCCGGCATTCTAAGTGGCTTTAATGGCGTAGGTCATCTTTTTTCCCTGTATTTACAACCAAATCAAGACGCCGGCCGTATGGGGAATTTTCAGCTGGTGTAGGAGAGATTGGCGATCAGCCACTTTTCCGCCTGGGCCACCGGCACCCCGCGGCGCCGCGCATAGTCTTCGACCTGGTCCTGGCCGATGCGCCCGACACCGAAATAGCGCGCTTCCGCGTGGGCGAAATAATAGCCCGAGACCGACGCCGCCGGCGTCATGGCGAAGCTTTCGGTCAAGGCCATGCCGGCATTCCGTTCAGCCGCCAACAGCGCGAACAATTCCAGCTTCTCCGAATGGTCGGGGCACGCCGGGTAGCCCGGCGCCGGGCGGATGCCGAGATATTTCTCACCGATCAGGGCGGCGTTATCCAAATCCTCATCCCTGGCATAGCCCCAGAATTCGGTGCGCACACGCTGATGCATGCGCTCGGCCAGGGCCTCGGCCAAGCGGTCGGCCAGGGCCTTCAAGAGGATGGCGCTGTAATCGTCATGGCCGCGCTGGAATTCCTCTAACTTGGCCTCGATGCCGAGGCCGGCGGTGACGGCAAATGCGCCCACATAGTCGGCGATGCCGCTCGTCCCCGGCGCCACGAAATCCGCCAGGCAGAGATTGGCGGCGGACCCGGATTTCCGCATCTGCTGGCGCGGAAAATGCAAGGTGGCCTTGACGCCGGCGCGGCCATCGTCGTCATAAAGCGCGATGTCGTCGTCATTGACGGTGTTGGCGGCAAACAAGCCGATAACCGCCTTGGCGCCGAGCCAGCCGCCCTCGATGATTTGCCCCAGCATGGTCTCGGCATCGGCGAACAGCGCCCGCGCCGCGGCCCCCACGGTCTTGTCCTTCAAGATATCGGGATAGCGCCCGGCGAGCTCCCAGGTGCGGAAGAACGGCGTCCAGTCGATCACCGGAACCAGTTCGGCCAGATCATAGTCATCGAATGTCTTGAGGCCGAGGAAGCCAGGCTTGGGCGGCGCATAGCCCTTCCAGTCGATGGCGTGTTTGTTCCCCCGGGCCTCGGCCAGGGGGAGCCGGTTGTCGTCGCCGTTGCTGTCGCCATAGTTTTCCCTGACCTCGGCATAGTCCTCGGCAATCGAGGACACGAACGGATCCCTCAAATTATCGCTGAGCAGGTTGCTGGCGACGCTGACGGCGCGGGACGCATCGAGCACATGGACCGTCGGGCCAGCATAGTTGGGGGCGATCTTGACCGCGGTATGGACCTTCGATGTGGTGGCGCCGCCGACCAGCAAGGGGATCTCCAGGCCTTCCCGCGCCATTTCACCGGCGATGACGGTCATCTCCTCCAGCGACGGCGTGATCAGGCCGCTGAGTCCGATGATGTCGACCCCCTCCGCCTTGGCGGCCTCCAGGATCTTGGAATAGGGAACCATGACCCCGAGGTCGATGATCTCGAAATTGTTGCACTGCAGCACGACGCCGACGATGTTCTTGCCGATGTCGTGGACGTCGCCCTTGACGGTGGCGAGCAGGATCTTGCCCTTGGTGCTGACTTTGCCGTGCTTTTCCGCATCGATGAAGGGCACCAGATGGGCCACCGCCTGTTTCATCACCCGGGCGCTTTTCACCACCTGGGGCAGGAACATCTTGCCCGCCCCGAACAGGTCGCCGACCACGTTCATGCCGTCCATCAACGGCCCTTCGATGACGTGGATGGGATGGTCGAATGATTGGCGCGCCTCTTCGGTGTCCTCGATGATGTGGCTGGTGATGCCCTCGACAAGGGCGTGGGTGAGGCGTTCATGGACCGGGGCCTGGCGCCAGGCGGTGTCCTCTTGCTTCTTGCGCGACGTGCCGCGGGCCTGGGCGGCGACCTCCAACAGCCGGTCGGTGCCATCCTCGCGGCGGTTGAGCACCACGTCCTCGATGCGTTGGCGAAGATCAGGGGGGATGTCGGTGTAAACCGCGAGCTGGCCGGCATTGACGATGCCCATGTCCATCCCGGCCTGGACCGCATGGTAAAGGAACACCGCGTGCATGGCCTCGCGCACCGCATCATTGCCGCGGAACGAAAACGACATGTTGCTGACGCCGCCCGAGACCAGGGCATGGGGCAGGCGCGCCTTGATCTCCCTGGTGGCCTTGATGTAGTCGACGGAGAAATTGGCGTGCTCGGCGATCCCGGTGGCGATGGGAAAGACGTTGGGATCGAAGATGATGTCCTCGGGAGGGAAGCCGACCTCTTCGGTGAGGATGCGGTAGCACCTGGTGCAGATCTCGACCATGCGCTCGAAACCGTCGGCCTGGCCGTGCTCGTCGAAGGCCATGACGATGACCGCGGCGCCATAGCGCAGAATCTCGCGGGCCTTGGCGATGAAGGCGTCCTCACCTTCCTTGAGGCTGATCGAATTCACCACCCCCTTGCCCTGGATGCATTTGAGCCCGGCCTCGATCACCGACCATCGCGACGAATCGATCATCACCGGCACCCGCGAGATGTCGGGCTCGGCGGCCAGCAGCTTGAGGAACGTCACCATGGCGTGTTCGGAATCGAGCATGGCCTCGTCCATATTGACGTCGATCACCTGGGCCCCGTTGGTGACTTGCTGGCGCGCCACCTCGACGGCGCCCGGGTAGTCACCGGCCTTGATCAGCTTGGCGAAGCGCGCCGAGCCGGCGACATTGGTGCGCTCGCCGACATTGACGAAGCCGGTCACCGGCCCGAAGCTCAGGGGCTCAAGGCCGGCAAGGCGGCAATGGCGGGGAATGCTGGGCACCTGGCGTGGCGCCACATCTTCTACCGCGCCCTTGATCGCCTTGATGTGGTCCGGCGTGGTGCCGCAACAACCGCCGACGATATTGACGAAGCCGCTTCTGGCGAATTCACCCAGCAATCCGGCCATGTAATCCGGGGTCTCGTCATAGCCGCCGAATTCGTTGGGCAGGCCGGCATTGGGGTGGGCTGAGACCCGGACCCCGGCGAGGCGTGAAAGTTCCTGGACATACGGCCTCAGGTCCTTGGCGCCGAGGGCGCAGTTCAAGCCGATGCTCAGCGGTTTGGCATGGGCCACCGAGTCCCAGAACGCCGCGGTGGTCTGGCCCGAAAGGGTGCGGCCGGAGGCGTCGGTGATGGTGCCCGAGATCATCACCGGCAAGGGCGCGCCGCCATCATCACCGAGAGAAGCGAAATAGCTCTTGATGGCGTAGATCACGGCCTTGCAGTTCAAGGTGTCGAACACGGTCTCGATCAGCAGGAGATCGGCGCCGCCCTCATGGAGGCCGCGGACGGCATCGCCATAGGCGGCTGCCAGCTCATCGAAATCGACGTTGCGGAAGCCGGGGTCATTGACATCGGGCGACATCGACGCCGTGCGGTTGGTCGGCCCCAAGGCGCCGGCGACGAAGCAGCGGTCATTGCCCCTCTCGGCGGCAAACGCGTCAGCCGCGTCCCTGGCGATCCTGGCGCCGGCCAGGTTGAGCTCAAAGGCCAGATCCTCCAGGCCGTAATCGGCCTGGGAGATGGTGGTGGAATTGAAGGTGTTGGTCTCGATGATGTCGGACCCGGCCTCGAGGAAGGCGCGGTGGATGCCTTCGACGATCCCTGGCTGGGTCAGATTCAACAGATCATTGTTGCCCTTGAGATCACGGGGCCAATCGGCAAAGCGTTCGCCGCGGAAATCCTCCTCATCCAAACCATGGTCCTGGATCATGGTGCCCATGGCGCCGTCGAGCACGACGATGCGCTGATCCAACAGCTGCTCCAGCGCCTGGGCCGCGGTTTCGCCTGTCTTGGCCTTCACCCGCTTATCCATCGCCGGTCTCACTGGGCGGCGGAGCCGCGTCCTGGCGATCCTGGGGCCTGAGCCCAAGGATGTGGCAGATGGCGAAGGTCAGATCGGCGCGGTTGAGGGTGTAGAAATGGAATTCATCCACACCTTGCCTGGAGAGATAGCGGCATTGTTCCGCCGCCGCCGTCGCCGCCACCAATTTGCGGGTATCGGGATCATCGTCGAGCCCTTCGAACAATTTGGCCATCCAGTCCGGGACGGTGGCGCCGCACATGGCGCTGAACTTGACGACCTGGGCAAAATTGGTGACCGGAAGAATGCCGGGCACGATGGGAACCGTGATGCCGGCCGCCTCGACGCGGTCCATGAACCGCAGATAGACATCGCCGTCGAAGAAATACTGGGTGATCGCCCGGCTGGCGCCGGCATCGATCTTGCGCTTCAGATTGTCCAAATCGGCGTCCGGGCTCAGGGCTTCGGGATGGGTTTCGGCAAAAGCGGCGACACTGATCTCGAAATCGGCCACCCGCTTGAGGCCGGCGACGAGATCGGATGCAAATTCATAGCCGCCGGGCGCGGCCTGATAACCATCGCTGTCCGGGGGCGGGTCGCCGCGCAAGGCGACGATGTGGCGGACACCGGCCTGCCAATAGCCCCGTGCCACGTCGTCGACCTCATCGCGGGTGGCGCCGACACAGGTCAGATGCGCCGCCGGCACCAGGGAGGTCTCATTGAGGATACCGACCACGGTGGCGTGGGTGCGCGCCCGGGTGCTGCCGCCGGCGCCATAGGTCACCGACACGAAACGCGGCGCCAATGGCTCGAGACGGCGGATCGAGGACCACAGGGTGTGTTCCATCTTCTCGGTCTTGGGCGGAAAGAATTCGAACGAAACCTTGGGTCCCCCAAGCGCGCCCCCAGCCAGATCGATGCCAGTTGCCGTGGTCATGACCGCGCCCCAATCCTGGCAGTGGCCCGACCGGCGGCAATATCCTCCGGCTCATCCCCGCGGTCGGCGGCCCATAGCATCACGGTCAGGACATCGCCGGGTAACTCTTCGCTTTCCACCAGATCAAGTCCGGCGGCGCGGCACCAGCCGGCGACCTCTTCGCTGGCGAAACCAAGACGCCGGTGGGCGTGCTCGGTGCGCAAATTCTCCAGCTGATGGGGGGCGAAATCGACGATCACCAGGCGCGCACCGGGACGCAGAACCCTTGCCGCCTCCTTGATGGCGGCGCCGGGATCGTCGGCGAAATGCAACACCTGGTGAAAGGTGACGGCGTCGAAGGAAGCCGTCGGCACCGGCAGCTTGTACATATCGCCGTGGCGAACCTCACAATTGGCAAGACCAAAGCGATCGATATTGGCGCGGGCGACCGCCAGCATTTCGCGCGACAAATCGATGCCCAGCGCGTGGCTGACCTTGTCGCCGAATATTTCGAGGATGCGGCCGGTGCCGGTGCCGACATCGAGCATGTGATCCGCCGGGGTCAACGGCAGAAGCTTGAACAGGCGGGATTCGACCTCGCTCTCATCGGCATACAGCTTGCGCAAATTGTCCCAATGGGCGGCGTTGGAGCGGAAATAGGCCGCCGCCCTCTCGGCGCGGGCCAGTTTGATGGCGTCAAGACGCTCGCGATCGAGGGCCAGGGTGGCGTCATCGGCGGGCAACATTTCGACCAGGCGGCGCACCAGCTCCCCGGCGCTGCCATTGCCATTGCCACTACCGTTGGCGCCCGCCGCGAGCCGGTAAAATGCCGAGGTCCCTTCCTGGAGGCGGCGCAAAAGCCCGGCCTCGACCAGAAGCTTGAGATGGCGCGAGACCCGGGGTTGGCTTTGGCCGAGGATCCGGGTGATCTCGCTAACCGTCAATTCACCATGGGCG
The DNA here is from genome assembly GCA_965369885.1 of uncultured bacterium. Lineage (GTDB taxonomy): Bacteria > Pseudomonadota > Alphaproteobacteria > SMXQ01 > SMXQ01 > JAZFWG01. The sequence continues at coordinate 308 of CBDUSV010000133.1, read as the reverse complement.
CACAGCACCAGGAGCCGAAGCCGTGTCGGCTCGGCAATCGCGCGCAGTTTGATGAGGAATTCGTCCATTGCCGTGGTCCCGTTTTCGAAGCTGCTGTCTCATAGCTCCCTAATCTTAATAAATATATAAAGATATTTTTATATTCAATGGGCGTGATTACAAAATTTCTCGGAGTCATGCCCCAAAACAGATGAGATATTTTTGCAACAGTGCGACCTTGAGACCATATGAGATGGTTAACGATACCTAGTTTTTTGCCCCCTTCTATGATACTTAAAAAGGGCAGTCCGAGCTGCCTTTGAACTGTT
>CBDUSV010000132.1:0-7612 GCA_965369885.1 uncultured bacterium | reverse complement strand
AACTTGCGCCCGGGACCGCGATCCGCTACCAAGGATGGATAAGCCGGAAACCGGCTAGGAACATGGAGGAAATAAAATGTCATATGATCTCATCATCCAAGGCGGCACCGTGGTCGACGGCACCGGCCTTCCGGGTTACCGCGCCGATGTCGGCGTCACCGACGGCACAATCACCGCCATCGGCGATCTCAGCGCAGAGAGCGCCAATGAGGTTATCGACGCCGAAGGCCATGTGGTGGCGCCGGGCTTCATCGACGGCCACACCCACATGGATGCCCAGCTGTTCTGGGACGATATCGGCCGCAATGCGTGCTGGCACGGCGTCACCACGGTGGTGATGGGCAATTGCGGATTCTCCCTGGCACCTTGCTCCGACGCGGAAAAGAACCTGGTGCTGCACAATTTCGAGCGCGCCGAGGACATCCCCCCCGAAGCCATGAATGAAGGTATCGACTGGACCTGGGACAGCTTCCCGGAATTCTTCGATGCGGTGGATCAATTGCCCAAGGGCCTCAATTATGCCGGCTATGTCGGCCATTCGGCGTTGCGCACCCACGCCATGGGCCAGCGCGCCATGGAAGAGCAAGCCAACGAAGACGACCTGGCGGAGATGAAGCGCGCCCTGGCCGACGGCATGCGCGCCGGCGCCGTCGGCTTTTCGACCTCGCGCACCTGGTCCCATAGAACGACGACGGGCAAGCCGGTGGCAAGCCGCCTGGCCAATTGGCACGAGTTGCTGGAGCTCACCGGGGTTTTGCGCGATCTCGGCACCGGCATCGTGCAGCTGGCCCGCGAAAACGTCATCGATGACCCGGACGAGCGCCAGGTTGAGTACGACCAACTCAAGGAACTGGCGCTCGATCATGGCCTGCCGGTGACCTTCGGCAACACCTGGTACCGCCACACCCATCCCGATCTGTGGCGCAGCCAGGTCCAGCTGATCGACGAGATTGCCGCCGCCGGCGGCAAGGTCCTGATGCAGGGCACGGCGGCGTGGAACGGCTCGCTGCGTTCGTTCGAGACCATGACGCCCTATGACATGATCCCGGTGTGGAAGGACTTCCGCTTACTCCCGCTGGAAGAGCAGGAAGCCGGGCTGCGCGATCCCGAGATGCGCGCCAAGCTGGTCGACGCGGTCAAGGCCCACAAGCACAATCCGGACCCGTCCCTGCCCAACCTGCTGCAGCGCCCGGTGGAATGGGACTGGACCTTCCCGCTCCACAATACGCTTCCGCCCCATCCCTCGGTTGCCGACATCGCGGCCGAGCGCGGCGCCGAGCCGATCGATGTCTTCCTCGATCTGGCGCTGGAGAAGCACCTCAAGCTGTTCTTCATCCAGCCCAGCCACAACCAGGACCAGGACGCGGTGCTGGCGATGATCCGCCACCCCAATTGCGTGGTGACGTTCTCCGACGCCGGGGCGCACGTGGCCACCACCGTCAACCCGATCCACGGCCATCTGTTGGGCCACTGGGTGCGCAACGCGCAAGCCATCACCATGGAGGCGGCGATCCGCAAGATCACCTTCGACCTCGCCGCGTTCTGGGGGCTCAAGGGCCGGGGCTGGCTGCGCGAGGGCTATCACGCCGACATCGTGGTGTTCGACCCCGAGACCATCGCGCCGGAAATGCCCGAACTGCTCCACGATCTGCCCGCCGGCGCGCCGCGCATCATGCAGAAATCGGCCGGCATCCGGACCACCATCGTCAATGGCCAGATCCTGATGCGCAACAACGAACATTCCGGCGCCTATCCCGGACAATTGCTGCGCGGACAATTGGCCCACAATTAGGGACCTACAATCAGGACCGGCCCTTAAGGGAGGACAGCACAATGCCAGCTGATATCATTTCGATGACGCCGTTGGACATGGATCTTGACCAGATGAAGGCGGACTTTGTTCTCGCCTGCCGGCTTTTGGTTCATGAAGGGGTGTCGGAGGGCGCCTTCAATGTGTCGTGCCGCACCGGCCCCGACGAGATGATGGCGATCCCGGTGACCAGCCCCACCCTGGTGACCACCGACAATCTGGAGATCTATCCGATCTCCGGCGGCTCGGACCACTGGAAGGCTCACCCGGCGATCTATGAGGCCCGAGGTGACGTCAACGCCATCATCCATTGCCATCCGCCCCATGCCACCGCCTTCAGCTCGGTCTCGGAAGACTTCATCCCGGTGCACCATTACGGCGCCCCGTTCCACGGCAAGATCGTGCGCTACACCTCACCGGGCCAGACCAAATCCAAGGACCGGGCCAAGGAGATGGCGCGCCAGTTGGCCGACAACCGCGCCATCATGCAGCAAGGCCACGGCGTCATCGTCGTCGGCAAGGACCTCCACGAAGCGCTGATCCTGACCCTGTTCCTGGAGGAAGCCTGCTGGACCACACTCACCGCCCGGCAAATGGGCACGCCCAACTACCTGACGCTCGAGGACTCCATCAAGATCACGCCCCAGATCCTGAAACAGCGCTCCCAGGACAAGGCCTGGAACCATTACGTCAGCAAGCTGAAGCTCTCCGGCTGGGCCTGAGCCCGGAAACACCACCGGCACCACCCCCGGATACCCTCCCGGACACGACGGAACCCCGCGGCCATGGGCTCGGCGGGGTTCCTTTTCGGCTTTCGCCTGGACCCGCTATGTATAGCGGATGCATTTCAGAGATCTTGAAGCGCCGCCCAAGGCGCCTCTCACTCGATATCAATTTGATCTTTGCGGCGGCTTGAAAATTTAAACCGAGGTGTTTTTGGCTTTATCCCTCAAGCCGTGACCTCGTCATCCGGCGAGGTCGCGATAAGTAGCCAGGTGGTTCCATGCTTACGCACCCTCCTGTCAAAATTGACCTCGTGATGGATCGCCGAATGAACCAGCCGAGGCTGCGTCCGTATCGGTACCATCAATTTAATAATGGGTATGTCGCCTGCCATAGTCAAGCGATTACAAACGCCATGGCCTTAAGGAATCATGATGACGCCGCCGTTGCACGCCACCGACTGGCCGGTCATGTAGGCGGCGTCGGAACTCAGCAGGAAGGCGACGACACCGGCGATGTCCTCGGGCTGGCCGATGCGGCCCAGCGGGTTGTTCTTGCCCCGGCTCAGCAGCTCCTCGAGATTGGTCGCCTCCAGCGGCTGGGCGGTTTGCGACACCCCGGGGATGACGCAGTTTACGCGGATGCCGAGGGCGGCCCATTCCAGCGCCAGGGTCTTGGTCAGGGAGATGATGCCGGCCTTCGACGCGGCGTAATGCGCGCCCCTGACCGCGCCCTGCAACGCCCGGCCCGAGGCGATATTGACGATGGCGCCGCGCCCGGCGTCGGCCATGGCGCCGGCGAAGGACCGGGAGGCCAGGAAACTCCCGGTCAGATTGACGCGAAGGGTGCGCTCCCACATCTCAAGCTCGCAATCGAGCACCAGGGAACGGGGATGGATGCCGGCATTGTTGATCACCGCGTAGGCCGCGCCCCACTTGTCCATCACCGCCGCCGCGGCGGCGGCGATATTGTCGGCATCGCCCATGTCGCAGTGGAAGAACTCGGCCTCGGCGCCGCCTTGGCGGCAAAGATCGGCGGTCTCATTGCCTTCGTCATCGATCACGTCCCAGCACGCGACCCGCGCGCCACCGGCGCAAAGGCGCCGGGCGATGGCGCGGCCGAAGCCCCTGGATGCGCCGGTGACGATGGCGACATCGCCGGGCTTTATGGCATCGCGGACAATGGCTTCGCTTTCGATGGTGTCCGTCATGGCGTGGGATGCTCCCTGATGTTATTGGCGGCTTGTTCAGGACCGACATTAGCACATGGGCCGGTTGCTCCAAACCATGGCGGCCCCTAGGATGGCGGCCGAATCATTGGGGCCCGAATCATTGGGGGAGGGGGAAGTTCCACATGCAATACCGCACCATGGGCAGCGCAAAGCTGAAGGTCTCGGCGGTTGGGTTGGGCTGCCGCAATCTTTCGGACCGCTATGGCCGCGACAACGACGCCGCCGCCATCGCCGTGTTTCACCACGCCATAGACCTCGGCGTCACCCTGATGGACACGTCGGACATGTACGCCTGGGGCGACAACGAGGAACTCCTCGCCCTGGCGCTCAAGGGCAAGCGCGACCAGGTGGTGCTGTCGTCCAAGTTCGGCATCACCAGGGGCTTGGCCGACCACGAAGGGCGCCCGGTGGATGGGAGCCCTGAATATGCCCGCACCGCCTGTGAGAGGTCCTTGAAGCGCCTCCAGGTTGAGACCCTCGATCTTTATTATCTCCACCGGGTCGACCCGGACGTGCCGATCGAAGACACCGTCGGCGCCATGGTGGAGCTCAAGGATGAAGGCAAGATCCGCCATATCGGCCTCTCGGAAGCCGCCCCGGAGACCCTCAAGCGCGCCAACGCGGTGCACCCCATCACCGCCCTGCAGAGCGAATATTCCCTGTGGACCCGGGGCTATGAGTTGGACCAGATCCCGGCCTGCCGCGAGATCGGCGCCGCCTTCGTCGCCTACTATCCCATGGGCCAGGGCTTGCTGTCGGGGACGCTGAAGCAGCTTAGCGATCTCGCGCCCGAGGACCGCCGCCGCCGGCTGCCGCGCTTCACCGAGGAGAACATGGCCAGCAATCTCCACCTGGTGGACGAGCTGGAAGCCGTGGCTTTGGACAAGGGCTGCACCGTGGGGCAACTGGCGCTGGCCTGGATCCTGGCCCAGGGCGACCAGTTCATCCCGATACCCGGGACCTCATCCATCGCCCATCTGGAAGAAAATGTCGGCGCCGTAGATGTGGAACTCACACCCGAAGATGTCGCCAGGATCAACGCCATCGTGCCACTTGACGGCGCCGTCTCCGGCGACCGGCTGACCGGCGAGCGCCTCCGGGAGCTCAATATCTAGACGCCGACCTTCACGAGATCGATGATCTCCAACACATTGCGGTCGGGGTCGTGGAAATAGGCGGCCCGGCCCTGGAAGGTGCCGGAATCGCGGTTATCTTCCTTGATGATCTCGACGCCATTGTCGACCAGTTCCTGTTTCGCCCGGTCGTATTCGTCCGCATCGACCAGGAAGGCGGTGTGGATGTCGTGCTGCTTGCCCGGGTTGGGGTCGATCGGCTTCTCGCTCAGGGTCAGGACGAAGTAGTTATCATGTTCGCCCCGGGCGCGGATGAACACCATATGCGGGTTGCGGCGCACCACCTCCAGACCCATGAGTTCGGTGTAGAATTTCTCGGAAACATCCAGGTCCTTGACCGGGATGGTGAAATGGACGAGCCCCTTGGTGGCAATCATGATTCTGTTCCTCCCTGATGAAGTCAACCCACAGCGTTCAGCCATTCTAGCCCATGGCCGGGGCCGGTCAAAGCGCTAGGGTGCGGGGATAAGTGCAATCCATCGGGCCATGAGGTAACCTCATAGCTTGAACGAGGCCGTTAAACCGGGAGAAATAAGATGAGACTGGCGAGAAGGGCTTTTGCCCTGGCGATCATGGGGATTTCGGCGGTGGCGGTGCCCGGGGCCTCCGCCTTCGGCCTTCTCGACATCATCTCGGCGCCCAAGACCCTGTTCGACCGCGCCATCGAGGCCCGCAGCACCTCCGATATCGTCAAGGACAACAAGATCGTGCTGGCGGTCAACGGCATCATGGCCGATCTCGGCACCATCAAGGCCTCGACCGAGATCTATGAGCAGCGCCTGTTGATCACCGGCATGTTCGACGACAAGAAGCTCTACGACAAATTCCTCGCCGATGTGAAGAAGGTCAAGGACGTGAAAAAGCTTTACTGGCACGTGGCCTATATGAGCAAGGCGGACCAGGAGAAACACAAGGAGAAGCTCCTCGACTGGGGCGACGCCCTGCTTCTCGACACCAAGGTCGGGCTCGCGCTGGTCGGCACCGGCGATGTCGCCGACGTCAATTACCGCGTCGCCGCCGACGCCCAAAGCACGGTCTACCTGATCGGCCGGGCACGCTCGGAAAATGAAATGAAACTGGCGGTCAAGGTCGGCGGCGCCACCAAAGGCGTGAAGAAGCTGATCAATTACGTCGAGGTCAGGCCCTAATCCCGCGCCGGGCGGTCGTTGGCGAAGTGCGGCGAGCGGTAGAGGTGGATGGTGGACCACGCCATCAGCGCCATCAACACGGTGCCTACGATATAGAAGCTGTTCACCAGGCCGAAGACCTCGATCACCGCACCCATGATCACCGGGATCACCATCACCGCGATGCGGTTGGCGGTGGTCCGGAGCCCCACCGCCTTGCCCTGGGCGTCCCCCGCCGCCGACGCCAGCACCGAGATCAGCAGGGCCTGGCCGACGCCCATGGCGCCGCCGCGAACCGCCATGACGACCAACAGGGCTGCGAAGCCACCCAACAGCGGCGTGATCACGATCAGCAGGATCGAGGCGGCGACCGCGATGATCAAAAGCCAATGCGCGCGCAGCAACCGGGTCATGGGTCCGGCGGAAAGCGACCCGGCGGCGCCGAGGATCGAGGATGATGCCAGGAGGATGCCGATCAAGGTGCCGGAGAGGCCGATCTCGTTGAGATAGACGATGTAAAACGAGTTCTGGATGCCGTTCGACGAATGGCGCAGCAGGGTCATGATGACGACGAAGGCGATGGCCGGCACCGCCATCATCCGCATCGTGGTCATATAGTCCGCGAGGCGCGGCAACAGATCGCCCAGGCGCAGCTTTTCCGGCCCCGCCTCGGCCATCCCCGCGGCGGCCACCGCGGCCTTGGGCGCCGGCAGCTTGAGGGACGCCACCAGCAATCCCACCGCCCACAAGGTCCAGAACGAGAACGCCCCCCAGGGCCCGAGAAAATCCCAGGCGGCGCCGATTGCGATCGGGCCGGTCAGATTGCCGAAGCGGTTGCAGAAGGTCAGCCTGCCGGCATAACGCGCCTCGCCGCGCATGACCGCACCGATATGGGCCTGAGTGCCGATCCAGCCCATGGCGGCGCTGATGCCCGACAGCATCTGCAGGACGATCACCGCCCACAGATACGGGAACAGCGGGAAGACCAGCGGCACCGCGATGCCCAGCATGGCAAAGCCGATCATCACCCGGCGAATGCCGAGCCGGTCCATCAGCGCACCGCCATGGATCGAGAACAGCACCGGCAGGATGTGGCGGCTGCCGAGCGCGATGCCGACCAACAGCGCCGAGCTCTCGAAGCTCAGCACCCACAGCGGCACCAGCACCGAGACCATATGGGTCATGGAGTTGGAGAACAGCCCGGCGCCATAGACCGCGCCCTGCACTGCCCACGGCACCGGTGGCCGTGCCGTGCCTTCCGAGCTCATGATTGCGGGGTCCTCCCAGGCGCGTAGGCTTAGCGGTAAGTGATCACGCTGCCGTCGGCGAGGGTGACCTTTTCAATCTTGATGGTAACGGCAATCGCGGATTTGGGTAGCGAGGTGAGCTTGGCGGTTTGCGCCGTGGTGGTATAGACCCGGTATCTGCCGGAAGCGCTGGTGGTTTTGCCGGCGGGGATGGGGGACTCGCGCACCAGGCCGATATTGAGAATGCGTTTGCCCTCCGGGTCCTTGAAGTTGATGGTGCCCTTGGCGTCCTTTATGTCGCTGCCGAGCTTGTTGCGGAGCCGGTATTTCACCGTGTAATC
>CBDUSV010000131.1:0-7651 GCA_965369885.1 uncultured bacterium | reverse complement strand
CGTCGAGCCCGGCGGGGGCACCCGTTCCGCCCTCACGGCGCCGCGCCATGCGCCGGATTTTGGCGATGGGGTCGGCCTTATGTGGGCCGGCTTTCCGTCGACCTGATTTACGTTTCTGGGGCGCACGCGCCATGTAGCGGTCTCCGATCACCAAAGCCTCGCGGCCCGGTTTCATCCTCGTCCCCCACCGCAGCTTCTGTCTCCACCGCCGGCTTGATCAATGGCAGGCCACGAAAGACATCAGCACGGCAGCGGACTTTACGTGAATCCCCATGGAATCGCCACATTGAGCTTGGCCGGCCATGGGCATCCTCCGTCCTTGCGGTCCTGAAACCATATGGGCCCAATTCCGTAACTAAACATTAAGCTAAATAAGATTTAAATTGTATGACCCGCGCCGGCCCCGGGCCGGGCGGTGCCATCGACTTCGACGCAATCACTGGGACTTAGGGACATGGCCCAAGGCACGACAGCAGACGAATTCCTCCAATCCGGGGATAAAAGCCAGGCTGGCCAGGGCATTGTCGAGGGGTTTTTCACCCGCTTGCCGCCGGCCGTCCTCTATGGGCTGACCGAGGACCAGAAACGCGCCATCGCCACAACCCTGACGGCCGAAGGCGCCCGCAAACCACCGGTCAGCATCCGTTTCAGCCTGCCGTTCGTGTTCCAGCGCATCTTCTTTTCCGTCGTCGCCGGACCTGAGAAGCGCTCCGGCGCGCGCTTGGCCCTGGACCGCCAGCACAATCCGCTATGGACCATGGGGAACTCCATCTTCATGTTCACCAGCGGCGCGATGTTCCTGCTGTCGCTGTTCCTCGTCATTCTGTTTTCCAGCTCGGTCATTGAATATTAAGTCCGTTCCGGATTCGAAACGTTACTTTCGGGCGAAAAGAAACGGCGGGACCATCGGCCCCGCCGCTTAAGGCATGACAGGTGTCAACGGATGATGAGGGGATTGCCAGTGACGGCAACGGCGATGACCTTAATCAAAGCTTTCATCTCGAGCCTCCTCATTGGCGATGATGACACGAGGGTAAGTGTTGACAATCTTCCACGACCCGTCGGGCTCGCGGCATGCAGTGCCATAGCCGTGGGATACTCTGGCATCGACGATCATTGTCATTTGATATGATCGGCAGGGGTAATCGCCAACGCGGTCATAGATGCTGGTCGGCGTCACCGTACCGGAATGGCCATTATCTGGATTGGACCAGGTCGATGTTTGGCCCGCCCGGTTATACTCCAACGCTCGTTGGACGCTGTTCAGGGCATGGAACCAGTCCGTGTGATCCAGGGACTGACCAATGTCATCGGCGACAAAGGAGCCGAGCAACAGCCCGGCAATGAATGCGGCCAGCTCTCTGTTGGCTGAAATATAATAGGTCCTACCCCTTGCGTCGCGGCACCGGACACCTTTGAAATTCCCGCCCCGGACATGACTTTTTGACCTAATCCCATGCACCCGGCGACAGCTGCGCCAGTGCCTGGAAATGGCATGGCGGCGGGGGGAATACCCGGCGCCGGCGCGAAGTTTGGTACGGCCGGCGGTGAGCACAACGCGCCTCTCGGATGCGGACGTTACGATGTTGCGCGGGCGCGGGCGCGGACGCGAGCGGGTCTTGATGGGTGACGTCACCGGCGCCCGCACCAGGGACTTGACGGTCTTGGCGCGAGTCTTGGCGCGAGTCTTGGCGCGAGTTTTGGCGCGGGACGGGACGACTGAGGTTTCACGCACTGTTTGGCGGACCTTGGCGCGTGCCTTTATGCGAGTTCTTTCGCGTTTCTGGGCGCGGGCCTTGGCCCGGGCTTCGGAGCGTTCCTGGTCGAGGGCTTTTCTGCGTGCTTGCACAAGAGCCTTGGCGCGGGCGGCGGCGCGGGCTTTGGCGCGATTCTGTTCGAGGGCCTTGGCCCGGGCTTCGGCGCGTTCCTGGTCGAGGGCTTTTCTGCGTGCTTGCACAAGAGCCTTGGCGCGGGCGGCGGCGCGGGCTTTGGCGTGTTTCCGGTCGAGGGCCTGGGCCCGCTTCTGGGCTCGAGCTTTGGCGCGTTTCCGGTCGAGGGCCTGAGCCAGGGCCTTGGCGCGTCCCTGGTCGAGGGCTTTTCTGCGTGCTTGCACAAGAGCCTTGGCGCGTTTCCGGTCGAGGGCCTGGGACCGGGCCTTGGCGCGTTCCTGTTCACGGGCCTCGGCGAGGGCTTTGGCGCGTTCCTGGTCGCGGGCCTTGGCGAGGGCTTTGGCGCGGTCCTCGGCGCGGGTTTTTAAATTTGCCCTGCTGGTCCGGTCACGAGTGGTTCGGTCACCAGCGATCATGGCACCGCCGCGTGCCCCGGAAAACCGTGCCCGGTCTTCGGCGGCTTTGGCGCCATCCGCCGCCATCAAAGGGGAAACCAACACAAAGGCAATAATGATGGCGACGACTTTGATCAAAGCTTTCATCTCGCGCCTCCTCAATGGGTTGGCCGGTCCATGGGGGGCTGTTCGCCGTGGCCGGCGGGATCGGAACCGTTACCTAATCGCAACGGCCCCAATTGCCATAGAGCTCAGTTGTTGGCGATCTGCCAGGATCCGTCGGGCCCACGGCAGGCGGTGCCATAGCCCTGGGATTGCCGGCCGCCGACCACCACCGTGGTCTGATATTCGCGGCAATAGCGCCCGTCCGGGCTCTGGTAGGTCTGGGTCGGCGTCACCGTGCCGGAATTGCCGCTGTCGGGATTGACCCAGCCCGTACTCTGACCGGTGGGCGCCAGTTCCAGGGCCCGTTGCGCGTTTTCCCGGGCATAGAGCCGGTCCGCCCGGTCGAGGGATTGGCCGACCTCGTTGCCGATCATGGCGCCGAGCAGGGTGCCGACGGCGACCGCCGCCAGCTGGCCCTTGCCGCGACCGATCTGGGCCCCGGCGAGGCCGCCGCCGGCGGCGCCGATCAGGGTGCCCATGGTCTGTTTGGGCCCAGGATTGTTGGCACAGCCCACCAGCACCAGGGCTGAAACCGCAATCAATGTGGTTGTGATCGTTCTCATGATGTCCATCTCCCATTTTTTCAGTTGTCGGTTCAAAATCGGGCTTGGCGCCTCTCAGGGTAAAAATTCGTTTCTTTTGGCGGGTTTGGCGGTTCAGGGTTCCTCCGGTGACGGGCCTTTGATGTTGAGGACATGGTTGGTCCTGCGCACTTCGCTGACCGCGGCGTCGAAGAAGCCATCGAGGCGGCCGCGCATTTCCGCGGACAGCGCCACCAGCTTGGAGCGCGCATCGTCGGGATTGTCGTCCTCGATGACAAAGCCGCGTTTTATGGCGGTTTCGATATATTTCCCGGCGGTGTGGGCGCTTTTGATCGCCTTCATGAATTTGAGGGCATCGGTCTTGCGCACCGGGTCCGGGTGCTTCCACATCCGGGTCATGAGGTCCCAATAGGCCGCCGAATAGAATTCGGTGTCGCCGCGAAAGACATCGACCCATTTGAGGCCGATGCGTTCGCCCATATCGAGATATTCCTGGTGCTGATCATTGTTGTATTTGAAAGCCATCTCGCGCCCTGTTGTCCTCTCGGTGTCCGACTGTTTCCCGCGATGTCCTGAGGTGTCCCGTGCGCCCAGCCGGGCATGCCCACTGCATGCCAAGTCTGGGCCATTCGACGGCACACACCCTAGCAGGATAGATGTAGTTTTACAACATTTATTACATGTAATTCTATATTTAAAGTCTGACATATGGTTAAAACCTTAACCATATTAATTGTGATATTTTGTTAAATCAATAAGATATATATAATTCGTCCGGATTAGGGCATAAATTTAAAGGTATATTTTAGTACGTTTTTTGATGCAATAAAGCCCTAAAACCGGCCATTGAGGACGGAGCCGGCGTGTGGGCTGACACCTCCACAACAGAAATTCCAGCCAGCAACCCTGCTGTTTTTCAATTAAATAACAATGTGTTAGCCTCACAGCGCCAGCCTGGATAAGTCACGTCATACAGGGCAGCCCCTTTCATTTATTGCGGGATTATCTCAATATGTTGTCAACAATCGTCAGTCCTGTCAAAATTTGGCGGAAATTTTGATGTTCCCGGCAATTCCGCCAATGGGTAGCAAGATGATTGCTCTGCATGATCCGGTCATAACCTTGTAATGATGGGTTTCGCCAGTCCAGATGATGCCATGTCAGCGGCGGTGGAACACCACCAGGCTGGACGTCTTGACGAGGCGGTTGAAATCTATAACTGGATTCTTGACCATCAGCCCGATAACGAATTTGTTCTCCATCTCATGGGTATTGCTAGCGCTCAAGGTGGTGATCCCAAGACCGCGGTAGGCCTGATCAAAAAGGCAATTGGCAAGAACCCGGGGATCGCGGCCTTTCATGTCAATCTCGGCAATTTTCTCGGTCAGATTGGCAGCCTTGATGAGGCCGCGGCGGCTCAGCGCCGGGCGCTGGCGATAGAACCGGACAACATCCAGGCCCATAACAATCTCGGCATCGTCCTGAGAAGACAGGGCAAGCTGGATGAGGCGGCCGATTGCTACCGCCGGGCGCTCATGGTCGAACCCGATGACGCCGAGCTGCATTTCAATTTGGGCAATGTTCACCGGGCTCAGGAAAGCGGCTCCGAAGCCATCGGGTGTTACCGGCGTGCCGTTGAACTCCGGCCCGGCTATGGCGATGCCTGGAACAATATGGGGCTGACGCAACAAACCCTCGGGCATTGGGATGACGCCGTGGACTCTTATCACCAGGCCCTTGCGGTCAAGCCGGAACATGTTGATGCCCTCAACAATCTTGGCACCGCGCTCCAGGCCATGGGGAATTTTGAAGATGCCATGAAGGCCTATGAACGGGTGCGGTCGATCGCGCCCGACTATGCCAATGCCTATTTCAATATGGGATCGATCCAGCTGGAGTTTGACGATCCCGAGGGCGCCGCGGCATCATTTGAAAAGGTTCTCGAACTCGACCCCGACAATCCCGATGCCTTCGCCAACTTATTCGATGTCCACGAAAGCGTATGTGATTGGCGTGATCAAGATAGCGCGTTCCAGCGCTTGGTTGCCCTGACCGAACAACAGATCGCGGCGGGAACGAAAACCTCGATGAACCCGTTCAAGGCCCTGGCGCGGCCGCTTCAGCCATCGATGCAGTTGGCGCTGGCGCGCACCTGGTCGGCGGAAATCGCGCGGCGCATGGAAGCTCCCCGCAAGGCCCTTGCCTATTCATTCCAGGACCGGCGCCACGACCGGTTGCGGATCGGGTATCTTTCGAACGATCTCGGCTACCAGCCCATGACCGATTTAATCCAGGGGCTGCCAGGTCTCCACGACCGCAACCAATTCGAAATTTTCAGTTATTCGTTCCATGAGGATGACGGCAGCACCTACCGCAAGCGCATCGAGGCCGAGTGCGAGCATTTCATAGACATCATGACCATGTCCCATGGTGAAAGCGCCCAGCGTATCTTCGATGACGAAATCGATGTTCTTGTGGACCTCAAGGGATTTACCCAGAACACGCGCCTGGAAATCCTGGCGCTGCGGCCGGCGCCGGTGCAGGTCAGCTATATTGGTTTTCCAGGTACGACCGGCGCGGGTTTTCTCGACTATGTGCTGACCGACGAAATCGTTACGCCCTGGGATATGGCGCCCCATTACAGCGAGAAGTTGGCTCTCCTTCCCGACTGCTATCTCATGACCGATGATGGCCAAGTCATTCCCGAGCCCCATTTGACCCGCGCCGAATGCGGGCTTCCCGAGGACGCATTCGTGTTTTGCTGCTTCAATGCCCCATACAAGATCGAGCCCGGCATCTTCGATGTCTGGATGCGGATATTGTCCCAGGTGCCGAACAGCGTGCTGTGGCTTTTCCAGGGGCATCCCTTGGGCGCGGCCAATTTGAAACGCGAAGCAGAAGCCCGGGGCATTGCCGGCGATCGTCTGGTGTTCGCCGGCAAGATGGCCAAGGAAGACCATCTGGCGCGGCATGGATGCGCCGATCTGTTCCTCGATACTTTCTATTATAATGCCCATACCACGGCGGTGGATGCGTTGTGGATGGGGCTTCCGGTTCTCACATTTCCGGGGGAGCATTTCGTCTCCCGGGTCTCGGCCAGCCTTCTTCGCGCCATCGCTATGCCCGAGATGATCATGGCGAGCCTTGATGACTATGAACGCCACGCGGTCCATCTCGCCACCCATTCCCGGGACCTGCGGGAGCTTGGTGACAAGCTCGTGGCCAACCGTCGTACCCAGCCCCTATTCGATTCGCCCGGCATCACGCGCAATCTCGAGCGCGCTTATCAAGGCATGTGGGATATTTATCAGGCTGGCGACTCCCCAAGATCTTTCGCTGTCGATGCGGGGGCGTGACCATGGAACCTGCCGGGGAATGGTATGCCGCTAACGGGTAAATGCATCCTTGTCACCGGCGGTGCTGGTTACGTGGGGAGCCACTTTTGCAAGGCTCTGGCTGCCTTGGGCGGCCAGCCGGTAACCTATGACAGTCTCGTCCATGGCCATGAATGGGCGGTAAAATGGGGACCGCTGGAAAAGGGCGATCTCAATGACATGGATCATCTGCGCCAAGTCATACGTCAGTACCGTCCCGAGACGGTGATCCATTTCGCCGCCTATACCACTGTAGCTGAATCCGTATCCAACCCATCGCTGTATTACCACAACAATGTTTCTGGAACCCTGGCACTGCTAGAGGCCATGAAGGAGGAAGGGGTTGGCACCATCGTCTTTTCCAGCACATGTGCCATCTATGGCGAACCCGAGACCATCCCCATCCCTGAATCCCACCCGATGCGCCCCAACAATCCCTATGGCGTCAGCAAAATGATCATCGAGCAAATGTTGCTGGATTTTGGAGTGGCCTATGGTTTGCGTTCGGCCTCCTTGCGGTATTTCAATGCCGCCGGCGCCGACCCGGATGGCGAAATCGGCGAGGATCATGATCCCGAATCCCACCTCATTCCCTTGGTGCTTGATACGTGTCTCGGGGATCGACCACATATCGAAATCTTCGGTGATGATTACGACACCCCTGACGGTACTTGTGTCCGCGATTACGTCCATGTCTCGGACCTGGCCGAAGCTCATATCTTGGCTCTTAAGCGGCTGGCGGATGGTGGGGACTCTTTTGCCCTCAACCTTGGCACCGGGAAGGGCCATTCGGTTCGTCAGGTCATCGAAACGGCCCAGAAAGTGGCTGGACGGGATATCGCCATCCACGTCGGCCCCCGTCGGCCCGGCGATTCGCCCATGTTAGTTGCCAATGTCGCCAATGCCGGCAAGCTTCTGGGATGGCGCCCCGAGTGCTCAGCCCTCGAAGTTCAGTTGGCGGATGCTTGGCATTGGCACCAAGGCCATAGCACCGCTTGAGCAACTATCAGCGCCCTGTTCTTTAATCGCGGGCCGGATGTCAGTCTCTCCGCCCGCCGCCGCCAGGTCCATGGTTCTTTCCGTGGCCGGGAACGTTGCCGAATGGTACTGAACTCTGCCGCCGTTGAACCAGGTGTCTTGCTCATATCACCTCCGGGCCGTCCATCGGGCCGGCATGCTGGCAACTCTTGGAAGATTGCGGAGCGATCGCTGTTAACGTGAAGAAAGCGGCAATAATTTCGGGTCTCGGTTACGTGCTCGCCGCCCTCAGCACACCCTCGAAATAG
>CBDUSV010000130.1:0-7664 GCA_965369885.1 uncultured bacterium | reverse complement strand
GAGGATCCGACGGTCACCGATTCCAACCTGGTACTGGGCTATCTCGGCGAAGCCAACTTCCTCGGCGGCCGCATGACCCTGGAGGCCGCCAAGGCCAAGGCCGCGATCGAGGACAAGATCGCCGAGCCCTTGGGCATGTCCGTCATGGATGCCGCCGAGGGCATTGTGCGGATCATCAACGTCAAGATGGAAGAGGCGATCAAGGCGATCTCGACCATGCGGGGCTATGACCTGCGTGATTTCATGTTGGTGGCGTTCGGCGGCGCCGGCCCCCTGCATGCGGGCCAGATCGCCGAAAACCTCGGCATGAAAGGGGTGATCGTGCCGCTTTACCCGGGGGTCAATTCCGCCATTGGCTTGCTGGAGGCCGACGTCAAACACGATTACGCGGCCTCGAAACTGAGCCTGATCAACGCCCTTGAGGCCGCCGACGCCAACGCCATCCTGGCCAGCCTAGCCGGCCACGCCCGGGGTGAGTTGACGGCGGAAGGCTTCGATGACGATCAGATCCAGTTGGACCATGCCCTGGACATGCGCTACGCCGGCCAGGGCTATGAAATCACCATCGAACTCGCCAACGGCGTACTCAGCGCCGATGATCTGGTGGCGGTTCGCAACCTTTTCGACCACCGCCACCGCCAGCTTTTCGGCCACAACGCGCCCGACGAGCTGGTCGAGGTGGTGACATACCGGGTGGTCGGCACCGGCAAGGGGGTCGATGTGGAACTGCCGAAATTCAAGAATGCCGGTGGGACACTGAAAGACGCCTATCTCGGCGACCGGGACGCGCGCTTCATGAACCAGACCCACCCCACACCGGTCTATCAGCGCGAACGGCTCGATGTGGGGCTCATTATCAAGGGCCCGGCGGTGGTCGAACAACTCGACGCCACCTTGGTGATCAATCCGGGCCAGACCGCGCGAGTCGATGACTGGAAGAACATCATCATCAGCCGGGAGGGCTGAGCCATGGCGGCCCGCAAGAAGGACAGCAAGAAGGACAGCAAGAAGGACAGCAAGAAGGACAGCAAGAAAGCCGCAACCGGGGTCGATCCGGTCACCTTTCAGGTCATCAAGGCGAGCCTCGCCGGCATCGTCCAGGAGATGCAGAACTCGCTGTTCCGCACCGGGTTCTCCACCATCATCCGCGAATCCCAGGACGCGTCATGCGCGCTGATGAATGTGGACGGCGACGTGGTGGCCCAGCATGTGGTGCTGCCGCTGCATATCGGATCCTTTCCGGTGTGCTGTGGCGCGGTGATCAGGCAATACCGCGACAGCATGGCTGAAGGGGACGGCTTTCTGATCAACCACACCTATGAAGGCGGCAGCCCCCACGCGCCGGACATGGCGGTGATCACGCCGATCTTCGTCGAGGGCAAGCATATCGGGTTCTGCGGCACGCTCGCCCACAAGAGCGACATCGGCGGCCCGGTGCCGGGAAGCTGCTTCGCCGGCGCCAGGGAAATCTTCGCCGAGGGCCTCCATCTGCCGGCGGTGCGCTATGTCCGTGACGGCGAGCTCAATACCGAGATCGAACGCATCCTCGCCGCCAACAGCCGCACCCCGGAACTGGTGCTGGGCGATATCCGCGGCCAGTTGGGCGCCGACCGCCTGGGCGAGCGCCGGGTGGCGGAACTGGTGGGCAAATATGGCGAGACCCAGGTGCTGGCCTGCCTCGACCAGCTGATGGAGGTCTCCGAAGGGGTCATGCGGGCCGAGATTGCCCAATGGCCCGACGGCAGCTTCGAGGCCGAACGCTTCGTCGACAATGACGGCATCGAACTCGACAAGCCGATCCGCATCCGCGTTCGGGTCGACAAGACCGGCGACCGCATCTGCTTCGATTTCACCGAATGTTCCGACCAGACCAAGGGCCCGGCCAATATCCGCCCGCCCCTGGTCCAGGCCGCCATCGTCTATTGCCTGATCACCCTGACCGACCCCCACATCCCCATCAATAGCGGGCTTTTGAAGGTCGCCGAGACCAAACTGCGTGAGGGCAGCGTGGTCAATCCCATTTTCCCGGCGCCGCTCAACACCTACAACCCCACGGTCCACGCCACCGTCGAGGCCTGTCTCGATGCGCTCAGCAACCTCGCCAACGGCAAGGGCCGGGGCGACGGCTCATCATCGCGGTCCATCATCATCGGCGGCCGCAGCACCTATTCGGGCAAGGGCTATGTCCAGTACGAGATCCTCGGCGGCGGCACCGGCGGGCGGCGCGGCAAGGACGGCATGAACGCGGCGTGCTCGAACCAGTCCAACGCCCGCATCGCACCGGTGGAAATCATCGAAAGCGAGTTCCCCACCCGCATCCAGCGTTTCGAGCTGGTGCCGGATTCCGGTGGCCAGGGGCGGTTCCGTGGCGGGCTCGGCTTCCTGCGCGAATATGTCAATCTGGAAGAGGCGCGCTTCACCCTGCGCTCATCCAAGCATGACATCCCGCCCCAGGGTGTCCAGGAGGGAAAACCGGCCCGGGGCGGCAAGTTGACGATCAATCCCGGCACCGCGGGCGAAGAAGTGCTGCCGTCGCGCTATTCCGACTATCCCCTGGCGGTGGAGGACATATTTCGCATCGAAACCCCCGGCGGCGGCGGTTTCGGCGATGCCTTCGCCCGCGATCCCGACCGCGTGCTCGACGACGTCAGGGAAGGCTATGTCAGCCCCGAGGGCGCCGCTGAGGGCTATGGCGTCGTGGTTGAGCGCGTCGATGGCGAATGGCGGATCGATGCCGAGGCCACAGCCCTTCGGCGCGGCGGTTGAAAAAGCCAAAAAACCTCATCGACTCCCACCTCGGGTTCGGCATAGCATAGCCGTTCAATCATCCGGCAGCGAAAAACAAGCCTTGCTGGAAGGCAGAATCGCCGGAGAGACAAAGGGAGGACATATCATGCCCATCGTGAGAATGATTACGCTTGGGGCCGTGGCCGCCATGTTGGTTGGCAGCGGCTTCGCGGCGACGGCAAACGCCGATGCCATCGCCGATTTCTACAAGGGCAAGAAGATCAACTTTTTCATCGGCGCCGGCGTCGGCGGCGGCAACGACACCACCGCGCGCTCCTTTGCCCGGTACTATGAAAAACACATTCCGGGACATCCCAAGATCGTGTCGCGGAACTATCCCGGCGCCGGCGGCATCCGCGCCGTCATCGCGATCTACAACAAGGGCGCCAAGGACGGCACCGCGATCGGCACCTCGGCGCTGGGCCCGGTCACCGAGCCGCTGCTCAGGGGCAGGGATTTCAAATATGATCTGCTGAAGATGAATTGGATCGGCAGCCTCAAGGACGATGTGCAGGGCTGTTTCGTCATGTCCAAGTCGCCCATCAAGACGATCCAAGACGCCATGAACAAGACCGTCACCATCGCCTCGACCGGGGCGAATTCCAACGGCACCAAGGTTCCGCTGTTGCTGAATGCGGCCATCGGCACCCTGTTCAAGCCCATCATCGGCTATGGCGGCCCCGGTGGCGCCGTGCTCGCCATCGAACAGGGCGAGACCATGGGCCGCTGCACCGGTTACACCGCCTTGAAGTCCATGAAGCCCCAGTGGATAACCCAGAAAAAGGTCCGCTTCCTGATCCAGGTCTCCACCCGCAAGCTTCCGGACATGAAGGGGGTGCCGTGGGTGATGGATATGATCAAGGACGAGAAGGACCGCCAGCTGGTCGAGTTCATATCAGGCCCCTTCGCCATGACCACGGCGATCTCCATGCCGCCGGGCGTGCCCAAGGCCAGGGTCGAGGCCATGCGCCGCGCCTTCCAGGCCACGATTAAGGACCCGGCGTACCTGGCCGAGTCCAAGAAGCTCTATATCGATATTTCTCCCAAGACCGGCGCCGAGGTTCTGGCCATCCTGAAAAAGGTCTATGCGACCCCCAAGTCGGTGATCAAGCGCGCGGTTGCGGCCTTCAAGACCCGCAAGACCCGCTGTGATCCCAAGACCTTCAAGAAGTGCCGCAAGAAAAGAAAGCGCAAGAAGAAGAAATAGAGTTAAGCAGGCAACATCCCACAACCCCCGGTCCCCACAAGGGCCGGGGGTTTTTAATCAGGCGGGGCTTTTGATGCCACCAGCCAATGGTGCAGGGCCCAGGCCACGCCATAGGCAAGGAGGCCTGAAAACACCACGTCGGAAAGGAAATGGGCGCCTTGGATGATGCGCCCGAGGCCGACCATGGCCCCCAAACCGAGAGCCCCGGCGATGGCCCAATGGCGCCGGCGGCGGTGGCCGATCAAAAACGCGAAGGACACCACGAAGAACCCCAAGGTGGCGTGGCCGGACACGAACGAGCAGTTTCGCTTGCACTGGTCGGCGGGGATCAGGGCCGGGGTAAAGGCGGCCTTGCCGCCGAATTCGGTGATCTGGGACGGCCGCGCCCGGCCCATATTGTCCTTGAGCACGGTGTTGGCGATCAGCCCCGGGCCGATCGCCAGGGACAACAAAAGATAGGCGGCGACGCGAGGGTTGATCCGCCATCGGGCCCAGCGCGGGCTGAGAGTGGCCGCGAAGCCGACGATCACGCCCAAGATGGTGCCATAGGTGATCAGCGGCACCGCCTTGTAGAGGCCATAGACCGGAATGGCGTATCGGAGGAAGAATTTGTCTCCCGGGCGATGGAACAGGGCGCTGAAGGCCAGATCAAGTCCCGGAAACAGCACGAACAGCAACGCCGCCAAGACGACCAGGCCTAGAAAATAAAGCGGTTTCATCACCTTTCCATGGAAAATGCCCAGAGCGGCGATTAGTCTAGCAAAATTCACGGCGCCATCGCACCCCCGCACCCCCGCACCCCATGCGAAGGCGCCAAGGCTTTAACGGGTAGTCACCATGCTTTCGGTCGTAGTTCCGGTCCGCAACGAAGCGGAGAACATCATCCCTTTGATCGAGGAAATCCACGCCGCGCTCACGCCGCGCACGGATTTCGAGGTCATCTATGTGGATGACGGGAGTGACGATGCGACGCCACAGCGCCTGGCCGAGGCGGGCCGCCGGTTCGAGCGCCTCCGGGTGCTGCGCCATGGCGCCAGTTGCGGCCAAAGCGCCGCGGTGTGGACCGGGGGCCGCGCCGCCAGGGGGGAATGGATCATCACCCTTGACGGCGATGGCCAGAACGACCCGGCGGACATCCCCAATCTTCTCGCGGTGGTGGAAGGTGCCGGTGGCGCCGTCAAGATGGCCGCCGGCATCCGGCGCCGGCGCCAGGACAACTGGGTGCGGCGGATGTCATCGCGCATCGCCAATGGCGTGCGCAGCCGGCTGTTGGGCGATGGGGTGTCCGATACCGGCTGCGGCCTCAAGGTCATCGAGCGCGAAACCTTCCTCGCCTTGCCGTTCTTCGATCATGCCCACCGCTTCCTGCCGGCGCTGGTGATCCGCGCCGGAGGTGAAATCCGCTGCGTCGAGGTCAACCACCGCCCGCGCCAGGCGGGGACCTCCAAATACGGCTTGGCCGACCGTCTCTGGGTCGGCATCACCGATCTTTTGGGCGTCATGTGGCTGCAGCGGCGCAATTCACGGCCCATCATCGATCCCCCCCCTTCCCAATTAGAGGATTAGTTCATGCAAGACGCGGCAAGCTGGCTGGCCTTCGATCAAACCACGATCTGGCTGGCGGTCGGGTTCCTCGGCCAATTCATGTTTTCCATGCGGTTCCTGACCCAGTGGATCTCCAGTGAGAAGCAGCGCAAAAGCGTGATTCCTGTGGCGTTCTGGTATTTCAGCCTGGCCGGTGGGGCGACGCTGTTGACCTACGCCATCTACCGCGAGGACCCGGTGTTCATCGTCGGACAGGCCGGGGGGCTGATGATCTATCTGCGCAATTTGTATTTCATCCATTCCGGCCGCCAGGACGGCGGCACGCCGGCGGCCGGCTGAGGTAGGGCCAGCAAGGGAGGATCGGACGATGACGGCAAAGGCGGTGGTGCTGCTGAGCGGCGGGCTTGATTCCGCCGTGACCCTGGCCCTGGTCCAGGCCGGCGGCGCCGATGCCCATGCGCTGACCTTCGATTATGGCCAGCGCCATGTTGCCGAGATCACCGCCGCCCAGGCCATCGCCCAGGCTCGCAATGTCGCCCGCCATGTGGTTTTGCCCATCGATTTGCGCGTCTTCGGCGGCTCGGCCTTGACCGACGACATTGCGGTTCCCAAGAACCGGGGCGAGGACGACATCGGCGCCGGCATCCCCATCACCTATGTGCCGGCGCGCAACACCATCTTCCTGTCCTTCGCGTTGGCCTGGGCCGAGGTTCTGGGCGCCCACGACATCTTCATCGGCGTCAATGCGCTGGATTATTCGGGCTATCCCGATTGCCGCCCGGAATATATCGCCGCCTTCGAGACCATGGCGCGCCTCGCCACCAAGGCCGGGGTCGAAGCCGGAATCGAGGGCGAGGGCGAGATCGCCATCCGCGCGCCGTTGATCCATATGACCAAGGCCGAGATCATCGCCAAGGGGGGCGAACTCGGCGTCGACTTCGCCCAGACCCGGTCGTGCTATGATCCCGGGCCCGGGGGCGAGGCCTGCGGGGCGTGCGATTCCTGCAAGCTGCGCCTCAGGGGTTTCGCCGAGAACGGCCTCAAGGACCCGGCGCCATATATGCAACCGCAACCGGCCGCGCCATGAGCTACGCCGTCAAGGAACTGTTCTTCACCCTCCAGGGCGAGGGCGCCAACACCGGCCGCCCGGCGGTGTTCTGCCGCTTCGCCGGGTGCAATCTGTGGTCGGGCCTGGAAGCCGACCGCGCCACCGCCATATGCGCCTTCTGCGACACCGAATTCGTCGGCACCGACGGCGATGGCGGCGGCAGTTTCGATGACGCCGGAGCCTTGGCAGGGGCGGCGCGGGCAAAGTGGCCCGATGGCGCCGACGTCACCCCGTTCCTGGTCTGCACCGGCGGCGAGCCCTTGTTGCAACTCGACGTTGATCTGATCGAAGCCTTGCATGGCACCGGCTTCGAGGTGGCGGTGGAAACCAACGGCACCCAAGTGGCGCCCTTGGGCCTCGACTGGGTCTGCGTCAGCCCCAAGGCCGGGGCCGAGCTTGCCCAGCGCCAGGGCGATGAGTTGAAACTGGTCTACCCGCAACAGGGCGCGCCTCCGCAAGATTTCGAGGGCCTGGATTTCGACCACTTCTTCCTCCAGCCCATGGACGGCGATCAGCGTGAGCACAACACCACGCTCGCGCTTGGCTATTGCCGGGATCACCCCAACTGGCAATTGAGTGTCCAGACCCACAAATATCTCGGCATTCGGTGAGGGTGGCGATGGACGTGTTCAAGGCCTTCAACTTCGAAGCGGCGCACCGGCTGCCCAACTTGCCGGCCGAGCACAAATGCGCCCGGCTCCACGGCCATTCCTTCCGGGTCGAGATCCATGTCTCGGGCCCGGTGGTGCCGCCCGAGGACTGGGTGATGGATTTCGCCGACATCAAGGCGGCGTTCGCCCCCCTCCACCTTGTGCTCGACCACCATTACCTCAACGAGGTCGAAGGGCTGGAGAACCCCACCAGCGAGGTCATCGCGCGGTGGATCTGGCAACGCCTTGCGCCCAAATTGCCGGGGCTCGCCAAGGTCACACTGCATGAGACCTGCACCGCCGGCTGCATCTACCGCGGTGAGGACGACTAGCTAGCCGCGGCCGCGGTAGGGCTTGATGCCGGCGT
>CBDUSV010000129.1:0-7720 GCA_965369885.1 uncultured bacterium | reverse complement strand
GGGTTTCCCGAGCTTGTCCTCGTCTTGGTAGATTTCACCGCCGGACTCGCGGAAGGTCTTGGCCATGTCGGCCATGCCGGACGCGGCATATTCCCGGACGTCCTGGGTGATGCTCATGGAGCAGAATTTGGGCCCGCACATGGAGCAGAAATGGGCCACCTTGGCGCCTTCCGCCGGCAGGGTCTGGTCATGGAAATCAATCGCCGTGTCGGGATCGAGGGACAGGTTGAACTGGTCGCGCCAGCGGAAATCGAACCGCGCCTTGCTCAGGGCGTCGTCGCGGATTTGCGCCGCCGGAAGCCCCTTGGCAAGATCCGACGCATGGGCCGCGATCTTATAGGTGACGACGCCGACCTTGACGTCGTCCCGGTCGGGCAGGCCGAGATGCTCCTTCGGCGTCACGTAACACAGCATGGCGGTGCCGTACCAGCCGATCATGGCGGCGCCGATGGCGCTGGTGATGTGATCGTATCCCGGCGCGATATCGGTGGTCAGTGGGCCCAGGGTATAGAACGGCGCCTCGTCGCAAAGCTCCAGCTGTAAGTCCATGTTCTCCTTGATCTTGTGCATGGGAACATGGCCGGGGCCTTCGATCATGACCTGGACGCCGTGTTTCCAGGCGACCTGGGTCAATTCGCCCAGGGTCTTCAGTTCGGCCATCTGGGCCTCGTCATTGGCATCGGCGATGGACCCTGGCCGCAAGCCGTCACCCAGCGAGAAGCTGACGTCATAGGCCGCCATGATCTCGCAGATGTCCTCGAAGCGGGTGTAGAGGAAGCTTTCGGTATGATGGGCGAGGCACCATTTCGCCATGATCGCGCCCCCGCGCGAGACGATGCCGGTCCGCCGGTTGGCGGTCATCGGAATGTAGGGCAGCCGCACCCCGGCGTGGATGGTGAAATAGTCCACGCCCTGTTCGCATTGTTCGATCAGGGTGTCGCGGTAGATCTCCCAGGTCAGATCCTCGGCGGCATCGACCTTCTCCAGCGCCTGGTAGATCGGCACCGTGCCGATCGGCACCGGCGAATTGCGGATGATCCATTCGCGGATGTTGTGGATGTTGGTGCCGGTGGACAGGTCCATCACCGTGTCGGCGCCCCAGCGGATCGACCACACCATCTTGTCGACCTCTTCCGCCGCCGTCGATGTCACCGCCGAATTGCCGATATTGGCGTTGATCTTGACCAGGAAATTGCGCCCGATGATCATCGGCTCGGTTTCCGGGTGGTTGATGTTGGTGGGGATGATGGCGCGGCCGCGGGCGATCTCGTCGCGCACGAATTCCGGCGTCACCAGATTGGGGATACTGGCGCCGAAGGACTCGCCACCGGACGGCGCTTCGGCTGCCTCCTGGCGGCCGAGGTTTTCGCGGATGGCGATATATTCCATTTCCGGGGTGATGATGCCGTCCCGCGCATAGGCCATCTGGGACACGGTCTTGCCCGGCTTGGCGCGCAGCGGCCGGCGTTTGGCGCCGGGGAATTCGACGAAGGGTTTGTTGTCCGGCCCGTGTTGGCCATTGTCCAGGGCGGTGATCTCGCGGCCGTCATATTCCTCGACATCGCCGCGCTCCATGATCCAGTCCCGGCGCAACGGTTCCAACCCCTGGCGGATATTGGTGGTGGTCTCGGGATCGGTATAGGGACCCGAGCAGTCATAGACCCGAACCGGGGGCTCTTCCTTGGTTTCCAGGTCAATCTCGCGCATGGGGACACGTATCTGGGCGTGAAGATCGCCTTTGACGTGGATTTTCCGCGATGACGGAAACGATCCGGTGGTGACGCTAAATTTTTCGGGCGTGGTGCCGTCGGGCATGGGTATCTCCTGTTGCAACGCTCAAGGCTGCGGCATCCGGGGGGTGCGTTGTAGGGAGCTCAGGAGAAACCGCTGTGCTCCTTCCCTACGCCGGCACGACCCGGATCAGGTTCAAGGGTTTCCACCTTCGCCCGGCTCAATCAATCGGTGGCGCCGGGCATGGGTCTCAGCTCGTCTCAGAGCTCCCCTAGGAACCTCTCGATGGTGGGCGAAGTGGTGGCAAAGGTCAAGGACAACCTAAGATCAACTCGCAGCTTTGCCACCTTATGGAATTTGGGGGAATTTTGGGGAATTTGGCCTTTGTGTCTTCGGGCGCGCGGATTAAGCTTAGGACATGCGTGCCCGAATTTTCACAGCCATCGCGGTTTGTTGGGGGGCGGTCTCATGGGGGATGCTGACCGCCACGCCGGCCTATGCCGATTGCACCGATGCCGCGGCCCCCGGCGTCGATTGGCGGCGCTGTTACAAGGATGGCCGCGATTTCAGCAAGGGCGACCTTTCCGGCGCCAAGCTGCGCGACACCTCCTTTGCCCGCGCCAGGCTCGAAGCCACCAATTTTTCCAAGGCAGACGGCTACCGGGCCAAGTTCTATACCGCCAAGATGGCCAAGGCGAAGTTCGATGGTGCCCGGCTCGCCGAGGCGGATTTCTCCAAGGCGGATCTCTCCGGCGCCTCCTTCAAGGGTACGAATCTGCGGCGGGCCAAGTTTTACGGCGCCAATCTCAGGGGCGCGGATTTCACCGGCGCCAAGATGCGCGGCGCCGATTTGTTCAATGCCGATCTCTCCGGCGCGAGATGGACCAACGGCAAGAAGATCTGTTCCCAAGGCTCGATTGGCCAGTGCAATTGATCGCGGCAAGTAATCCGGTGACAAGTGATCTGGGCGCGGCATCCGGGGCGGCGGTTCCATGATCAGGCCCGGAATTCATCCGCGGCGCGTTCTCAACAGGCTGGGCCGGGTTTTCCTCAATGACCAGTTTGTCCTGTTGGTTCTCGCCATCATCATTGGCGCCGTCAGCGGCTATGGCGCCATCGCTTTCCGCCTGCTTATCGATCTGGTCCAGTCTTACGCCCTGGGCGCCGCGCCGGGCCATCTCTATGAAGTCGCCGCCGAATTGCCGGCATGGCGTCTGGTGTTGTCGTTGACCCTGGGCGGGCTTCTGATCGGCCTGTTCATCCACTTTTTGATGCCGGGCCGGCGCTACCACGGTGTCGCCGACGTCATCGAGGCCTCGGCGCTGCGCGGCGGCCGCATGTCGTTCCGCGCCGGCATCGGCGCCGCGCTCGCTAGCGCCGCCTCCATCGGTGTCGGCGCCTCGGTGGGCCGCGAAGGCCCGGTGGTGCATCTCGGCGCCGCCTTGTCGTCCTCGCTGGCGCGCCGGCTGCATCTCAGCCGTTCCTTGACCCTGACGCTGTTGGGCTGTGGCGTCGCCTCGGCCATCGCCGCCTCGTTCAACGCCCCGATCGCCGGGGTGATCTTCGCCCTCGAGGTCGTGGTCGGCCATTACGCGCTCAGTTCTTTCGCCCCCATCGTCATCGCCTCGGTCATCGGCACCATGATCTCGCGCATCCATTACGGCGATTTCCCCGCTTTCATCGTGGCCGAGCGCACCATTGTTTCGTTCCTCGAGCTTCCCGCCTTCGCCCTTCTCGGCGTTGTCAGCGCCGCCGTGGCCATCGCCTTCATGTACACCGTCCTCATGGTCAGCGACCGGATGGCGAAGCTGGCGGTGCCGGGATGGCTCAAGCCGATGATCGGCGGGCTGTTGATGGGGCTGATCGCGCTCTATTTCCCCCAGGTACTGGGCGTCGGCTACGGCATCACCGATGCCGCCCTCAAGGAGTTGCTCAGCCTGGAGATGCTGTTGGCGATCCTGATGGTCAAGATCGCCGCGACGGCGATCTGCCTGGGCTCAGGCTTCGGCGGCGGGGTGTTCAGCCCGTCGCTGGTCATCGGCGCCATGTTGGGCGGCGCCTTCGGCATCGTCGCCACCGGCCTGTTCCCCGAGCTGTCTTCGGGCCAGGGCGCCTACACCATCGTCGGCATGGGGGCGGTGGCCGGCGCCGTGCTCGGCGCGCCGATCTCGACCATTCTCATCATCTTCGAACTGACGTCGGATTTTCCCCTCACCATCGCCGTCATGGTTGGGGTGGTGTTCGCCTCGATGATCACCCAGCAGACCGCGGGCAAATCTTTCTTCACCATGCAGCTTGCCCGCCGCGGGCTCAGTCTCAAGGGCGGACGCGAGATATCGCTGCTGCAATCGATTGATGTCCGCAAGGTCATGACCCGGGAATTTGTCAGCGTTCCCACGGCCACGGGGATTGCGCGGCTCCGCAAACTGCTTCCCACCGTCCCCTATGGCGAGCTGTTCGTGATTTCCGGCGTCAAGGGCGAGGCCAATGAGCTGGTCGGCACCATCACGCTCGCCGATCTTTCCGATGAGGCCTTCGACACCACCCGGGACCATATCTTGAATGCCGGCGATATCGCGCGGCAAAATCCGCCGGTGCTCGAAGAGAGAGACAGCCTCGATACCGCTCTCGAGCTGATGGATGCCATTCAGGAAGACCAGGTGGCGGTGGTCGAAAACACCAAAAGCATGAAGCTGGTGGGGATCGTGCGCGAACGCGACGTCATGCGCGTCTATTACCGGGCGCTGGCCGCCGAGCGCGCCGAGGAACATGGCTAGGGCCGATTAAAACCGGCTGTCTTCAATAGGTCGGGCGCAGTTTGAGGAATTTATAGCGGTCGCTGGAATGGACGATGATGTCGCGGATCTCGGCGCCGTGCAGCACCTTGACCGGGATATCGACGCCGGCATCTCCCAGGGCCCAGATCTTACGGTAGAGATCGACCATGGTGGTCACCGGCTTGCCTCCGATGGCGAGGACGATATCGCCGGGCTTGATCCCTGCCGCGCGGGCCGGCCCACGGGCCGGTGTGCGGGTGACGAACAGCCGCCCACGGACTTCCTCGGTGCGCATGCCGAGCCAGGGCTTCGACTTGACCGGTGAACGGCCGGTGGCCACCAGATCCTTGAGGATCGGCTTCAACAGATCGATCGGAACGAACATATTGCCGGGCACTGCCTGGTCCTTGACCGCGTCGCCGACGGCGAGCGATCCGACCCCGACCAGCTTGCCATCGGCGCCGATCAGCGCCGCGCCACCCCAGTCGAAATGGGGCGGGGCGGTGAAGATGGCCCGTTCCAGGAGATATTCCCAGGCCCCGGCGAAGGGCCGCCGCGATACCACCACCGCCGGCATCGCCGATTTGGTCCCGCCATGGCTCGCCACCATGACAACCTGCTTTTCCTTGAGCGACGCCGAGGAGCCCAATTTCAAGGGTGCGAGATCAAGGCCCGGGTGAACCCGGATCAGTCCGAAACCCGACCGGTGATCATAGGCGACGAATTCGGCGCCAAAGCGCCGCCCGTCATGGTCGGTCACATCGATGGTGGCGGCCTCTAAGATGATATAACCGATGGTGAGGATCAGCCCATTGGCCCCGATCACCACGCCGCTGCCTTCGCGTTCGGTGCCAAGGTTTTTGGATGTCCTGGCGGTGTCCGGCACCCGTGTTCTGACCTTGACGATGGTCCGCAAGATGCTCCCGATGGTGGCCTTGCCGGCTGGATCCTTGCCGCCCGGGGACGCCGCCACGGCCTGGGCGGGCACGGCGCCAAGCAGCCCCGCCACCATCACGGCGACGCAAAGCCATCTTTTGGATGGGACGTTGGTGGTAAGGCTCATGGACATCTCCCTTACAATTCACGGCAGGGGATTGGTCTCACGGCGAACCTACACCAACTCATACCCGCGGGTAAATGTCCGCGACACGGCCAAAAGCGACGCCGGTGGTTGTGAAACCGCGCCACTTGTCGTATCCGTAGTTCCCGTACATTCTCTCTATTCGGTGAAGATGTCAGACCCTTTCGATCTCGGACAATCCGGCGATCCCGGCCACTCCGGCGCGGAAATCGGTGCCGACGCGCCCTATCTCGCCGCCCTCAATGACGAGCAGCGCCTGGCGGTGGAAACCCTCGAGGGCCCGGTGCTGGTGCTGGCCGGCGCCGGCACCGGCAAGACCCGGGTCCTGGTCACCCGCCTTGCCCACATCCTGGCGCTGGGCCGCGCCTTTCCCGGCCAGATCCTGGCCGTCACCTTCACCAACAAGGCGGCGCGGGAGATGTCCGGCCGGGTCGGCGCCCTGATCGGCGGCGGCACCGAGGGCATGTGGCTCGGCACCTTCCATGCCATCTGTTCGCGCATCCTGCGCCGCCATGGCGAATGCATCGGGCTCGATACCGGCTTCACCATCCTCGACAGCGATGATCAGATCCGCACCCTCAAGCAGGTCATGGCCGAAGCCAATATCGATGAAAAACGCTGGCCGGCCCGGGGCCTGTTGGCGGTGATCCAGCGCTGGAAGGACCAGGGGCTGGGGCCCGCCAAGGTGCCGGCCGGGCGTGACGCCGAATATGTCCATGGCCGCGCCGTCGAGCTCTACCGGGCCTATCAGGCCCGCCTCAAGGCCCTCGGCGCCGTCGATTTCGGCGATCTCCTGCTCCATTGCCTGACCCTGTTCTTAGAACACGAGGACGTGCTGGCCGATTTTCAGCGGCGCTGGCGCTATATGCTGGTGGATGAATACCAGGACGCCAATGTCGCCCAGTATCTGTGGCTGCGCCTGTTGGCCCAGGGCGGCGGCAATCTGTGCTGCGTCGGCGACGACGATCAATCGATCTATGGCTGGCGCGGCGCCGAGGTCGGCAACATCCTGCGTTTCGAAAAGGACTTTCCCGGCGCCCAGGTGGTGCGGTTAGAGCGCAACTACCGCTCCACCGGCCATATCCTCGGCGCCGCCTCGGGGCTGATCGCCAACAATGAAGGGCGCCTCGGCAAGACGCTTTGGACCGAGGCCGAGGCCGGCGCCCGGGTCAAGCTGCGCGGCATCTGGGATGGCGAGGAAGAGGCCCGGCTGATCGCCGAGGACATCGAGGCGCTGCACACCAACAAGCACAATCTGAATGAGATCGCCATTCTGGTGCGGGCCGGCGCCCAGACCCGCGAATTCGAGGAACGCTTCGTCAGTTCGGCCATTCCCTACCGGGTGGTGGGCGGCCTCAGGTTCTACGAACGCCAGGAGATCCGCGATGCGGTGGCCTATCTTCGCATCATCAACCAGCCCAGCGATGACCTTGCCTTCGAGCGCATCGTCAATCTGCCGCGCCGCGGCATCGGCGGCGCCAGTCTTGGGGTGATGCATCAGCTTTCCCGGGCCAGGGCCATCCCGCTCGCCACGGCGGCGGAACAGTTGATCGACAGCGATGAATTGTCGTCGCCGGCGCGAAAGGGCCTCAAAGGCTTGCTCGGCCTGTTCGCGGATTGGCGCGCCCTGGCCGAAGCGGCGCCGCCGTCGGAAATCGCCGAGACCGTCTTGGATCAGTCCGGCTATCTCCAGATGTGGCGCAACGCCAAAACCGCCGACGCCCCGGGCCGGGTCGAGAACCTCAACGAGTTCATTCCCGCGCTGGCCGAGTTCGACAGCCTGGGCGAATTTCTCGAACATGTCAGCCTGGTGATGGAACACGACCAATCCACCGATAGCGATGCCGTCAGCCTGATGACGCTCCATGCCGCCAAGGGGCTGGAATTCGACAGCGTGGGCCGGCCCGGTTGGGAAGAGGGCCTGTTCCCCCATCAACGCGCCCTGGACGAAGGCGGCAACGCCGCATTGGAGGAGGAACGCCGGCTCGCCTATGTCGGCCTGACCCGGGCGCGTCACCGCGCCAACGTCAGTTTCGCCGCCAACCGGCGGCTTTATGACCGCTGGGTCGCGGCGATGCCCAGCCGTTTCATTGCCGAATTGCCCGCTGACCATGTTTCGCAAGAAATCGAC
>CBDUSV010000128.1:0-7750 GCA_965369885.1 uncultured bacterium | reverse complement strand
CTGTTGCAGCTCTTGATCGAGTTGATCAGGAAGCCGTCGGCTTCGTAGGTCTCCATGTAGTTCTCGATCATCGCCACCCGGTCGGGCAGGTTGCGGTTGGTGTAGCAACCGAGACAATAATCGGCGAGGGTCTCGAGGGGATGGTCGGGATCGTGGCGGAAGCCGAAATCATAGACCCCGCCGACCTTGGTGTAGGTGCTGGCGACGACCACGGCGCCTTCTGAGTAGAACATCTTCCAGAAGTCGCGGAAGCTGGTCCAGTTGGGCGGGCCCTCGACCACCAGGCGGTATTTCTCTTCCACCAGATCGCCTTCCGGGGTGATCGGGCCCTTGCCTTGGGCGATGCGCTCCTCGATTTCGACGCGCAACAGCTTGTAATAGTCGATGGCGTCCTGGGTGCCGCGAAAGGCGGTGAAGATCGGGCCGATGTAATAGACGCCGCCGAAATAGGCGTCGATCGGGGACGGCTTGTTGCGGGCCGATTGCAGCACCCAGACGAAATCGTCCTCGGCCACCGCCGAGCGCCGCAGGTTCTCGCGCAGACGGTCGATGTCGAACTTGACGCCGCTGATGCGCTCGAAGGTCGGGATCACCTCTTCCTTCAACTGCTTGACCACATAGTTGCGCATGTTGTCGGTGATGACGCCGTCGCCTTCGTAAGGCACATGCAGCATGGCGATTTCACAGCCATATTCGTTGCGCAGAAGCTCGAACCACTTCAGGAAGGTGAAGCAGCCGGTATAATTCAACAGCAGCAGATCGGGCGGCGGCATCGGCTTGCCGTTGGGCGCGATGTTGCCCTTGGCCATGGCGCCGATATCGGCCTTGACGTAGCTGCAGACATCCTCGGAATGGCCGAGCTTCTCGGCTTCCCGGATCATGGCGCCGCTTTCCTTGCGCATGCCGTTCTGGATGGCATTGATCTCGGGCAGGTTGTTGAGCATGTCGA
Organism: uncultured bacterium; assembly: GCA_965369885.1. Lineage (GTDB taxonomy): Bacteria > Pseudomonadota > Alphaproteobacteria > SMXQ01 > SMXQ01 > JAZFWG01. The sequence goes on along the minus strand of CBDUSV010000128.1, from coordinate 6,801 downwards.
AACACATGATCAGTTCGTTCAAATTGCCCGGAACGTAGGTCGAGCACACCTTCTGGCCTGACTCGGCGACGCTGGTCAGCTTGTCGTAGTTCTTGGCGATCATCTCCTTCTGCCGGAGCATGGAGGACTCTTTGACCACCGTCGCGTCATCGGGTTTGGGTGTCATGCTTCGCTCCACAGTTTGATCGAATCAGCGAAGGTGCCGGCTTGCTCACGGATGGGCTGCATCTGCCCCGAATTCTCGGCGTATTTGAAGGAGATATGGGGGATGCTCTCGCGGCTCAGCGCCTTGGCCAGCATCGGGCGGTCGAGAAGCGCCGGGTCGCAGAAGCTGGGCGCGGCGAAAATCACGCCTTCGGCGGCCCGCTGGCGCACCGCTTCGACCAGATAGAGGCCCTTGCGGCTGCCGTCGGGTTCATACTTGGCGGCGGTTTCCGCCGAGTGGTGCAGAAACGCGTCGGACAGGTTGGCGATGGGATCGCCTTCGAGCGGCACATCTTCGAGCAGCCAGCGGGTCACCAGCAGCAAATCGTCATCGACGATGTAGCACCCGGCGATCTCGATCGACTTGATCAGGTTGAGCGGCGGCTGCTCGCAGAACGATCCCTGCAACACGACGCGGCAGTTGTCGCGCATCGGCCGGTCCTCGGCCTCGGCGGCGGCCAGATAGTCCTGCAGCATCTGGCTATGGTCCTCGACCGGCAGCAACATGCCGGCGCGCAGCAGCAGATAAACCTCCGACGACGGCGCCTTCCACGGGGTGTTGGCGCGAAACGCGTAAAGCTGGTTTATCAGCCGCCGGTTTTCGTTGTAGACCGCAATCGAGCGGCGGAGATCGCCGTCGGTAATTTTGCGTCCCGCGACCTTCTCGAGACCGGCGATCAGCTCTCGCAACTCGTTGATGTAATATTCGCCGCCGATGGCATCGTTGAAGTTCTGCGGCACGTCGAAATAGCGCACATAGAGCTCGGGTTTGATCAACTTCCACATGCCGGACAGGTTGCGGATGACGTCGCAGATGCTGGGGAACAGCATGCCGTCGACGAAATCCAGCCGCTTGGTGATGGCGAGCTCGATGGTCGAGCGCGGGATGCGGCAGATGTAGCTTTGAAAATAGGCATCGCCGTGGATCACCTCGATGTTGTCGCCACCACCGAGAATGCCCAGCGGCAGCATGCCGGCGGCGTGGATGATCTCGCGCGGGACATAGATCGGCATGTAACCGATGACCTTGCGGCCCGGAGACGCCGCCTTCCATTCCTGGGCGCAGGTAAAATCGATATCGACGAACATGGCTTCGCAGCGTTCGACGATTTCGGCGGTCGATTTTCCCTGGTTATCGGTCATGGCTCATTCGTGCTCCCACTTTGCCGGGCGCTTTTCCATGAAGGCCTTGAGGCCCTCGACGGCGTCGGGTGTGCTCATCAATTCGGTGAGATAGAGGCTCTCGAGCCGGGCGAGCTTTTCCCTGATGCGCCCGGCATATCCGTCCCGCACCGCCTGCACCGCGAAGCGCAGGGAACGGGCGCTCAGGCCCGAGAGATGGGTGTCGAAATATTCAAGGGCGGCGGCCTCGGGGTCATCGGCCATGGCGTTGACCAGGCCCATCTTTAAGGCCTCATCGGCATCGATGTTGCGGCCCGAGAACAACAGATCCTCGGCCCGGGCCTGGCCAATGCGCTCAGCCAGCAGGCAGCTCGCCGCCGGCGCGAACACCGCCAGCTTGATTTCCGGCTGGCCCAGGGTGGTGCCCGGGGCGGCGAAGATCAGATGTCCCGCCGACGCGACCTCGAGCCCGCCGCCGAGGCAATAGCCCGACACCGATACCAGGATCGGCACCGGGCAATCCACCATCCGCATGATGAGCCGGTGCATGGTCTTGAGCATGCCGGCACACTGATCGGGAAGGTGCTCCTCGACGCTGGCGCCGAAGCTGAAGTTGGGCCCGTCCTGGTCCAGCAAGACAGCCAGAAGTTTGGCGTCGTCCTGGTGCTCATCGAGGGCGGCATCCAGGGCGGTGATCATTTCAAGGTCGATCAGGTTGGCCTTGGGCCGAGACAGACGGAGGCGAAGCAGGCGGTCTTCGCGGTCATGCCAGACTTTGAGGGCGGCTTCGGTGATGGTCAGTCCTCCTATTTGGCTTTCGGCATCAGGCTTTCGACCAGCTCCGGGCTCCACGGCGTGCCCTTGGCCAAGGCCTGGCGCAGGGCGACAAAGTCGATCTCGCGGCCGGTTTCCCTTGTGCCTTCGTTGAAGGCGCGGAAGCCGGTTCTGGCTTCGGCCATCATGTTGAGCGCCAACCAGGCCCGGGAATTCTCCTTGTTGGCGTTCCAGGCCTCGAGTTTCGGCTTGCGCAGTTCCTCGACGGTCTTGGTGGTGCATTCGGGGAAGGTCATCAGCAGTTTGGAACAAAGCTCCTCGACCTTTTCATCGAGCAAGGTGAGATCGACCTCACCCTTTGCCATCAGTTCCTTGCCCTGGGCCAGTTCATCGCCGGTCTTGGGCTCGCCCAGGATGATGCGGCCCCATTCATCGACCATGCGGTCGGTGATCACCAACGGGTTGGGGATATAGTCGCCATCGACCTTGAGGGCCGGGACCACGTCCATGATGATGCCAAGCCGGTAGGCCTTGTGGGCCGAGAACGGCTCGCACAGCACGCCGGACACCATGGCCTGCTCGGCACCGATCATCAGCGGCAGGAAGTCGGTGGCGCCGCCGATGGGCGCCGAGCCGTGCTTGGGCCCGGCCTGTCCGAAACGCGCCATATCCTGGGCGATGGAGAAATCGCAGGCCATGCCGGCCTCCTGGCCGCCGCCGACACGCATGCCGTTGACCCGGCAGATCACCGGTTTGTCACAGCCAAGGATCGACGACACCATGTCGTTGAACAGCCGCATGTATTGGCGGTATTCCTGGCCATTTCCGGCATAGTATTCGGCGTATTCCTTGGTGTTGCCGCCGGTGCAGAACGACCGGTCGCCTGTGCCGGTCAGCACCACCGCCACCACGTCCCGCGCGTTCGAAGCGGCTCGGAAAGCAAGGACGGCGCCCTTCACCATCTCGGTGGTGTAGGCGTTGTATTGATCGGGGTTATCCAGGGTGATCCAGGCGTTGAACAGGCCTTCGACCACGGCGCCATCCGGGGTCTTGGCCGGGCGCTTTTCATAGAGGATACCGGGGACAACGGTCTCAGGCACCAGATTGTGGTCGATGAGTTTTGCCGGCTTGGTGGCTTCGACGATGGCCGCGGTGTCTTTGGTCTCGGCTGGGGTCTCGGCTGGGGTCTTGGGTGGGGTCATGGTGGCGTGGTCTCCCGATCTCAGATGTTTGGAACCAGTATGGCGCGCCGCTTCATCTCATGGGCGTGAACGGCGGCGAATACGGAATTGATGTCGCCCAGGGGGTGATGTTCGACAAAAGGCAGAACCTGAATCTTGCCATCCAGCACCAGATCCAGCGCCCCGTCATAAAGCTCTGGGACACAGCCCCAGTTGCCCAGCGCCCTGGCATGGAAGGCCATCAGATTGGAGAGACGGACCTCCACCTTGTCCATGGTGAAGCCGACCACGCTGAGGGTCGCGCCGTGAACCAGCAGGCCATAGGCGGTTTCCTGTCCGGCGGCGGTGCCGGAGCATTCGAAGATGAACCATTCGGTGGCGGCAAGGCCGCTTTCGGCGGCAAAGGCGCCGATCGCCTTCTTCAAGTCACGGCCACCGATTTCTCTCGCGTTGAAGGTCTTGGCAACGCCATAAGCGGTCAAGACATCAAGCTTGTCCTGGTCGACGTCCACCGCCACCACTGTCGCGCCCTTGGCGGCGGCGATTTGCGCCGCATAGCCGCCGACGCCGCCGACGCCGATGACGATGGCGAGGGAGCCCGGCTCCATCGCCGACTGGACAACCGCCTGATAAGGCGTCGTCACCGCGTCGGCGACCACGGAAAGATCGGCGAGCTCCATGCCGGCTGCTTGCAAGCGGTCCTCATCGACGGCACACAGCCCCCGGGCCGGGACTTTGATATGGGTGGCGAAGCCGCCCTGGATGTCGTTGCCGGGCATCTTTTGGCTTCGGCAGATGGTGCCCTTGCCGCGCTGGCAGAGATCACATTCACCGCAGGGGATCACCGCCGGCACCACCACCGCCCGGCCGATCCACTGATCGGCATCGGCGCCGGCGGCAACCACACGGCCGCTGATCTCATGGCCAAGGGCGAGCGGCAGGTCGTGGTTGATGCGCACGCCGTCATAAAAAAAGCCAAGATCGGTGTGACAGACGCCGCAGCCGGCGATCTCGACAACCACTTCGCCGCCGTCGGGCGGGAACGGGTCGAATTCGGCCTTCTCCATGGGTTGATTGACCGCGTTCATCAACCAACGATGTGCGTTACCCGGCATGGCCACTCCCTTTTCTCAAGCTTCTGCCTGTTGGGCGTATCATATCTAAATACGCATTACAGTACCAGATTACGTCTTTTATGTCCACCACTATGAAGACGCCCGGCAGGAGCAATTTCAACAAAAATAACCACTAAATTCAATTACTTACCCAATCGTACCATGGCTATGGCGGCTCATCCGGCGTCCCCGCCCATATCGGGGCGGATTCCCCCCCGGTTTGATAGACCCCGGTTTGATAAACATTGACCGCCAGCCGCCTTCACTCGGTCTCCTCGAAGACCACAAGCAGGTCATCGCTTTCGACGCTGTCACCGGTGCGCACCAGGATCTCAGCGACAACGGCTGAGCGTGGCGCCGGCACCACGGCCTCCACCTTCATCGCTTCCACCATCAACAAGGGATCGCCGGTTTGGACCTTCTGGCCGGGCTCGACCAAAACCGCCACAACCACCCCGGGCATGGGGGCCGCCACATGGTTGGGGTTGCCGATATCGGCCCTGGCGCGGCTGGGCAGGGTGGCGGTGGAGGAGCGGTCGGCGATCTTGATCGCCCGGGGCTGGCCATTGAGCTCGAAAAACACGGTCTGTTCGCCGCGCTCGTCGGTGTCGCCGAGGGCGAGGAAGCGGATCACCAGGATCTTGCCGCGCTCGATGCTGGCGGTGATCTCTTCGCCCGGTTCCATGCCATAGAAATACGCCGTCGTCGGCAACACCGAAACATCGCCAAAGCGGCGGCGTTCGCCGGCGAAATGCACGAAGACCTTCGGATACAACAGATAGGATGCCAACTGGCGATCGCTGACGCGGCGGCCGATGCGCTTCTCGATTTCGCCGCGGGTGGCTTCCAAGTCGACCGGCGCCATCACCTCGCCGGGACGCACCGTGAGCGCGGGTTCGCCCGCCAGCACCTTGTTCTGAAGCGGCCCGGGAAAACCGCCAGGGGGCTGGCCCATCTCGCCGCGGAAAAACGACACCACGGACTCCGGGAACGAGATTGGCACGTCGGGATCGCGTACCTGATCCGGCGTCAGGTTCTGTGACACCATCAACAGCGCCATGTCGCCGACCGCCTTGGACACCGGCGTCACCTTGATGACATCGCCGAACAACTGGTTGACCTCGGTATAGGCCCGTGCCACATCCGGCCAGCGCGCGGCAAGCCCGAGCGCGGCGGCCTGCTGGCGTAAATTGGTGTATTGGCCGCCGGGCATCTCCAGCTTGTAAATCTCCGAAGCGCCGGCGCGCAGATCGCTTTCGAACGGCGCGTAAAGCCGGCGCACCTGCCCCCAGTATGATGACAGGCTCTGGATCGCCTCGCCATCAAGGCCGGTGTCGCGCGAGGTATGGCGCAAGGCCTCGACGATGGAGCCCAGGCTGGGCTGGGATGTCAGTCCGCTCATGGTGTCCATGGCGGCGTCGACGGCATCGGCGCCGGCTTCGATCGCGGCGAGAACCGCCGCCGCGCCGATGCCGCTGGTGTCATGGTTATGGAAATGGATCGGCATTGCGGTCTCGGCCTTGAGCGCGCCCACCAGTTGCCGCGCCGCCTCCGGACGGCACACCCCCGCCATGTCCTTGACGCCGAGAATATGGGCGCCCGAAGACTTAAGTTCGCGGGCGATCCCAAGGTAATAATCGAGATCATACTTGCCGGGCGGGGACTGGAGAAGATCGCCGGTAAAACAGATCGACGCCTCGCATAACTTGCCGGTCTCGAGCACCGCGTCGATGGCGACATGCATGTTTTCGACCCAGTTCAAGGGATCGAAGACGCGGAACAGATCGATCCCCGTATCGGCCGCCTGATGGACGAAATAGCGCACCACGTTGTCGGCGTAGTTGGTATATCCGACGGCGTTGGAAGCGCGCAGCAGCATCTGCAGCAACACGTTGGGTATGCTCTCGCGTATGGATTTGAGCCGGTCCCAGGGCGATTCCTTTAAGAACCGCATGGCGACGTCGAAGGTCGCGCCACCCCAACATTCGATCGAGAACAACTCGGGCAACATGCGCGCATAGGCCGGCGCAACCGGGACAAGATCCTGGCTTCTGAACCGGGTCGCCAACAGGGATTGGTGGGCATCGCGGAACGTCGTGTCGGTGATCAGGACGCGCTTTTGCTCTTTCACCCACTTGGCGAAGCCATCGGCGCCAAGCTCCTCCAGACGTTGGCGGGTGCCCGGGGGAATGTCATCACCGGCGACAACCGCGAGGCGCGGAGCCATGGCATCCCTGGGCCTTTGGAACCCCATCACTTCGGGATTGCCATTGACGATGATGTCGCCGATGAAAGCCAAAAGACGTGTCGCCCGGTCGCGCTGGGGCACGGCGGTAAACAATTCCGGGGGTTGGTCGATAAACCTTGTCGTATAGTTGGCGGCCAGAAAGTCGGGATGGTTGATC
>CBDUSV010000127.1:0-7831 GCA_965369885.1 uncultured bacterium | reverse complement strand
CGCAACTGGCTGATCGCGCCCCATCCGCCGATGCCCAATTTCAACCTGTCGCGCCGGGCCATCGACAACATCATCGCCCATCTGGAAAGCCTCAAAGGGAAATAGGCGGGCCGGATCGTGTTCTAAAGGTAATCCCGCAGCATCGCCACCAGGGGAGTATCGGCGGGGGGCATGGCCATGCCGGCCATATCGCCCGGCCGTAGCCATTTGAGCTCCTGGCCCTCGCGCGGTACCGGGATGCCGTCCCACTTGCGGCACAGATAAAGCGGCATCAGAAGGTGGAAGTCCGCATAGCGGTGTGAGGCGAAGCTGAAGGGGGCAAGACAGCCGTCGCACAACTCGACGCCCAATTCCTCCTTGATCTCTCGCGCCAGGGCCGCCTCGGGGGTCTCGCCCGCCTTGACCTTGCCGCCGGGAAATTCCCATAGGCCCGCCATGGCCTTGCCCTCTGGCCGGCGCGCCAGCAGCACCCGGCCATCGGCATCAATCAGGGCGACGGCGGCAACCAGAACCATGGGCACCTCGGGTACCTCCGGGGGCAATTCCGTGTTTTGATCAGCTTCGGTAGTCGGCATTGATCGAGATATAGCCATGGGTAAGGTCGCAGGTCCACACCGTCGCGCGGCCCGCCTTGGGGCCGGTCTTGACGCCGACATCGACCTCGATGGAGATTTCGCTGCCTTGCATGTGGCGCGCCACCGGGGCCTCGTCATAGCCCTTGCGGGCCTTGCCGCCCTCGGTGATCTTGACCCCGCCGATGCGGATGCGGAGACGGTCGCGGTTGGCGCGCTCGCCGGACTTGCCGACAGCCATGACGATGCGGCCCCAATTGGCGTCAGCGCCGGCAATCGCGGTCTTGACCAGGGGCGAATTGGCGATGGCCATGGCGATGGCGTGGGCCGAGGGCTTGGTCGCGGCGCCGGTGACGGTGACGGTGATGAACTTGGACGCGCCTTCGCCGTCGCGCACGACCTGGTGGGCGAGATCCACCATGACCTGGCTGAGCTTGGCGCGGAAATCCTTTAAGGCCTGGCCGTGCGCCGCCGTCACCTTGCGGTGCCGGGCGCCCTTGCCGGTGGCGCACAAAAGGACGGTGTCGCTGGTCGAGGTGTCGCTATCGACGGTGATGGCGTTGAACGAGCCCTGGTTGGCTTCGGCCAGCAATTTCTGCAACACGGGCGCCGGGATCGAGGCGTCGGTGAAGATGAAGGCGAGCATGGTCGCCATGTCGGGCATGATCATGCCCGAGCCCTTGGCGATGCCGGCGATGGTGACGGTCTCGCCGGAAATTTTCGCCGTCCGCGCCGCGCCCTTGGGGAAGGTATCGGTGGTCATGATCGCCCGGGCGGCGTCCTGCCAACCATCGGGCTTAAGCCCCTGGCTGGCGAGGCCGGGCAAGGCCTTGGTGATCTTTGAATCCTCCAGCTTCTCGCCGATCACCCCGGTCGATGCGATGAATACCTGCTTGGCCGGACAGTGGAACAGCTTCGCCGCCGCCGCCGCGGTGCGCTTGACGGAAGCCAGGCCGGCCTTGCCGGTGAAGGTGTTGGCATTGCCCGAATTGACCACCAGGGCGCGGATGCGGCGGCCCCGCAAGGCGGCACGGCACCATTCAACCGGCGCCGAGGCGGTGGTCGAGCGGGTGAACACCCCCGCCACCGCGGTTCCCGGTTCCAATTCCGCGACCATGAGATCGCTCGCGCCTTTCCCACGGATGCCGACGCTGGCGGCGCCGAGGGTGACGCCGGCCACCACGGGCAATGTGGGGAAACGGTCGGGCGCCAGTGGGGATTTCTTATTCATCGCGGAGTACGGCAATCATGGGTAAAATCGGAAATCGGGGCCGGAAATCCGGTCCCAGATAGGATGACGGCACGCCGCCATGATAGGGCGAGCGCCTTCACTTGCCCGCGGTCATGGGCGATCCATCCAGATTGAAACGCTTGATGCTGGCTTTCTCGCGCAGCCGCTTGACTTCGGAATTGAAAATCTCCTTCGACATTTCGCGGCGCAACTGTGGTTCCCTTTTCTCGAAGCTTGGCGCCGCGGTCTGGCGGATATCCTCGACCTTGATGATATGCCAGCCGAACCGGGTCTTGACCGGTTTCTGGGTGAATTCGCCTATTTTGAGCAGGAAGGCGGCGGCGGAAAACGGCTTGACCATGGCGCCGCGCTTGAAAAAGCCGAGATCGCCACCCTTGGCCGACGACGGGCCGGTCGATTTGCGCTTCGCGGCCGCGGCGAAATCGGCGCCCTTGTTGAGCTCGGCGATCAGGGCGGTGGCCTCCTTCTTGGTTTTGACGAGAATATGCCGGGCGCGGACTTCCTTCTCGCCGGACGCCTTGCTTAGGGTGCTGTTATGGCGCTGGCGCAGCTTTTCCTTGGTGATCCCGGCGGCGAAGCGGCGCGACAGAAACACCTCCTGCATCAGCCGCTCTTCGAGGGTGGTCAGGCGGCTGACATATTCGGGATCCTTGTCTATGCCGGTGCTCCGCGCTGCGGAGACGAAAAGCTTGCGGTCGATGACCTGGTTGAGCAGGGTCTTAAAGATCACCTTCAAGGGCAACTTCCGGTACTGGGGCGGCAGGGCATCGCGGGCGTGTTCGATTTCCGCACTGTGGATCGGCGCACCATTGATGGTGGCGACAATGACCCCCCCGGTGGATTTTACCGGGGATTTAACTGGGGCCGCCTCGGCAGCCTTATTCTGGGCCAATAATGGCGAAACCGAGACCGCCAGCACAATCGCGGCGATAGCGGAAACAACCGTCCGGATCATCATTTCAAGCTCCTTGGTCGATTGGCCCCCACTCCCGCGGGCATATGGCATATCCTGGAGGCAAGCACAAGCGCGGCCGTGGCGGGCAGATGTGGCTTGTCCCCCCCGGATTTAGGGCGTCCGTAGCGCGGCGTTGACACAGGCGCGGTGGACAACTATCTCTCATGGGCGATGGCCTGGTCCGTACGTCCCGGATATTGCCGCGTTTTCGGGGATTTTTCATGATCTTCGTGTATTTTAATGATTAGTGACCTTATCAAACGGGTCTAGTCTTTTTTTCGAGGCTTTTTCATGATCGGCGCCTTCGCCAAGAAGTTTTTTGGCACCGCCAACGAGCGCCATCTCAGGCGTCTGGAACCATCTGTCGGGCTCATCAACGAGCTCGAGCCAGAGCTTGAGCGGCTCACCGACGATGAGCTTAAGGCCCGGACAGATCAGTTCCGCCAGCGCGTGGCCGATGGCGAGGAATTGGAGGAAATCCTGGCCGAGGCCTTCGCCACCGTGCGCGAGGCCGCCAAGCGCACCCTGGGCCAACGGCATTTCGACGTCCAGCTCATGGGCGGCATGATCCTGCATCAGGGCCAGATCGCCGAAATGGCCACCGGCGAGGGCAAGACCCTGGTGGCGACGCTTTCGGTCTATCTCAACGCCCTCGGGGGCAAGGGCGTCCATGTGGTCACCGTCAATGATTACCTGGCCCAACGCGATGCCGAATGGATGGGGCAGATCTACCAGTTCCTCGGCCTGCGTGTTGGATGCATCACCCATGGCCTCAGTGACGACGAACGCCGCGACGCCTATGGCGCCGATGTCACCTATGGCACCAACAACGAGTTCGGCTTCGATTATCTGCGCGACAACATGAAGTTCAGTCTCGATGACATGGTGCAACGGCCTTTCAACTACGCCATCGTCGATGAGGTGGATTCGATTCTCGTCGACGAGGCGCGCACGCCGCTCATCATCTCCGGCCAGGCGGAAGACTCATCCAATCTCTACCGCGACGTCGACAAGCTGATTCCCGCCCTCGGACCCGACCATTACGAAAAAGACGAAAAGGCCAAGGCGGTATCCTTTACCGAGACCGGCTCGCTGAAGATGGAAGAGCTGTTGCGCGAGGCCGGACTGCTCACGTCGGGGGGGCTCTACGATTACGATAACGTCACCCTGGTTCATTACGTCAACCAGGCGCTTCGTGCCCACAAGCTGTTCGCCCGCGACACCGATTACATCGTCAAGGACGATAAGGTCATCATCGTCGATGAATTCACCGGGCGCATGATGGAAGGGCGGCGCTATTCCGAGGGCCTGCACCAGGCTCTCGAGGCCAAGGAAGACGTCACCATCGAAAATGAGAACCAGACCCTGGCCTCGATTACCTTCCAGAACTATTTCCGGCTCTACCCCAAGCTCGCCGGCATGACCGGCACGGCGATGACCGAGGCGGTGGAATTCGAGAACATCTACAAGCTCGAAGTGGTGGTGGCGGCCACCAACCTGCCCTGCATCCGCATCGATCATGACGACGAGGTCTACCGCACCGCCGCCGAGAAAAACGAGGCCATCCTCGACCAGATCAGCGAATGCCACGACCGCAAACAGCCGGTGCTGGTGGGCACGGTCAGTATCGAAAAGTCCGAGCATCTTTCCGCCCTGTTGAAGAAGCGCAAGATCCCCCACAATGTCCTCAACGCCCGTTATCACGAGCAGGAAGCCGGCATCATCTCCCAGGCCGGCCAGATCGGCGCCGTCACCATCGCCACCAACATGGCCGGCCGCGGCACCGACATCCAGCTTGGCGGCAATATCGACATGCGCGTCAAGACCGAGCTCGACGGCATCAAGGACGAAGCCGAACGCGACCGCAAAAAGCAAGAGATCGTGGATGATGTCGGCGCCGCCAAGGAGGTGGTGATCGAAGCCGGCGGCTGTTTCATCATCGGCTCCGAACGCCATGAGAGCCGGCGCATCGACAACCAGCTGCGTGGCCGCTCGGGCCGCCAGGGAGACCCGGGGGCGTCCAAGTTCTTCCTGTCGCTCGAGGACGACCTCATGCGCATCTTCGGCTCCGAGCGCATGGACGGCATGTTGCAGAAGCTCGGCCTCGAGGAGGGCGAGGCCATCGTCCATCCCTGGATCAACAAGGCCCTTGAAAAAGCCCAGGAGAAGGTCGAAGCCCAAAACTTCGATATCCGCAAGAATCTCTTGAAGTTCGACGACGTCATGAACGACCAGCGCAAGGTCATCTACGAACAGCGCATCGAGATGATGAGCGTCGAGGACGTCTCGGATACGATCTCCGATATGCGCGAGACGACGATTGAAAATCTTGTCGCCCAGGCCATCCCCGAGAAGGCCTATCCCGAACAGTGGGATACCGCCTTGCTGCATGAAGAGGCCCTGCGCATCCTCGGCCTCGACGTGCCGATCATGGATTGGGCCAAGGAAGAAGGCATCGCCGACGAGGAAATCCGCGAGCGTTTGACCGACATGGCCAACCGCAAGATGGCGGAAAAAGTCGCGGCCTATTCGCCGGAAGTCATGCGCAGCGTGGAGAAGAGCTTGCTGTTGGATCTGCTGGACCAGACCTGGAAAGACCATTTGCTCAGCCTCGACCATCTGCGCCAAGGCATCAATCTGCGCGCCTTCGGCCAGCGCGATCCCCTCAACGAATACAAGACCGAGGCCTTCACCATGTTCGAGGATCTGCTCGAACGGGTTCGTGAGAACGTGACCAGGGTGCTATGCCACTTGGAGCTGAGTTTCGAGACCCCCGAGGAGGCCGAGTCTCGCCAGCGCCAACAGATCATGCACGAAACCCGCCAGGACCCGGCCTTGATAGGCGCCGGCGCCGACGGCGAAGAAGACTTTGCGCCGATGCCGATGACGGTGCGCTATGCCAAGGCCGAGGAGTTCGACGCCAACGACCCCCAAACCTGGGGCAAGGTCGCCCGCAACGCACCCTGCCCGTGCGGCGCCGGGCGCAAATACAAGCACTGCCACGGCAAACTGGCCTGACCGGTCTGGCGTCCCAGTAATCTCACTTCAGGGTAATCTCAGCCTGGGGTGTCCTCAGCCCAGGCTTTTGGTTCCCATATTCATGAACTTCTCGCGGCGGCGCGCGCGCAGCACCTCGCCATCGATGGAAATGAGTTCCTTTAGCGCCTTTTCCAAGGCATCCCCGAGGGTGGCGATGGCCGCATCGCGGTCGCGGTTGGCGCCACCGACGGGTTCGGCAACAATCTCGTCGATCAGGCCCAGATCCATGAGATCAGGGGCCGTGAGCTTGAGCGCTTCCGAGGCGGTCTGAGCCTGTTCGCCGTTGCGCCACAGGATCGAGGCGCAGCCTTCCGGGGAAATCACCGAATAGATGGCGTGTTCCAGCATCAGCACCTTGTCGGCGGTGGCAAGGGCGATGGCACCGCCCGAGCCGCCCTCGCCGATGATCGCGCTGATCAGGGGGACCCGGATCGAAACGCAGGTCTCGATCGACCGCGCGATGGCCTCGGCCTGGCCACGCTCTTCGGCGCCGAGGCCGGGATAGGCGCCGGCGGTATCGATCAGGGTGATGACCGGAATGTGGAATTGTTCGGCAAGGTTCATCAGGCGCTGGGCCTTGCGGTAGCCCTCGGGCCGCGCCATGCCGAAATTGCGGCGCAATCGTGAATCGGTGTCGCTGCCTTTCTCGGTGCCGATGACCATCACCGAATAGCCGCGGAAACGGCCGAGGCCGGCGACGATGGCCGCGTCCTCGGCGAAGAAACGGTCACCGGAGAGCAGGGTGAAGTCCTCGATCAGCTTGTCCACATAGTCGAGAGCATGGGGACGGTCGGGATGGCGTGCCACCTGCACCTTCTGCCATGCCGCCAGCTTGGCGTAAGTCTGGCGCAGCAGCTTGTCGGCCCGGGATTGGAGTTTGGTGACCTCTTCGGCAACGTTGAGATCGCCCGTATCCTCCTTATGGCGCAGTTCCTCGATCTGGCCTTCGAGCTCGGCGATCGGTTTTTCGAAATCGAGGAATGTCGGCATCGAAACTAGGCCTTGCCGCGGGCGGCAATCATCTCCGCCTTGCGGACCATCACTTGGGCCTGCTTGATCGAGGCAATGTCGATCATGCGGCCGTCGAGGGCCACCGCCCCCTTGCCTTCGCTCTCGGCCTCGGCCATGGCATCAAGAATGCGCTTGGCCTGATCCAGTTCATCGGCGGCCGGCGTGAACACCTGGTTGGCCAGGGGCACCTGGCTCGGATGAATCGCCCACTTGCCTTCGCAGCCAAGCGCAGCGGAGCGCTTGGCTACGGCGATGAAACCGTCGGGGTCGGAAAAATCCGCCAACGGCCCATCCACCGGCCTGAGACCATTCGCCCGCGCCGCGATGACCAGCCGCGAGAGCGGGTAATGCCACATGTCGCCGGGATGGAAGGACCGGTGGCCGGCCTCGTCCGCATCGGCCAGGATGCCGTAATCGGCATTGGCGCCGCCCATGGTGGTGGTCCTGGCCTTGATCGAGGCGGCATAGTCGCCGGGCCCGAAATGAAGGGATTCGTTGCGCCGGCTGGCCGCGGCGATGTCGTTGATATTGATCATGCCCTCGGCCGATTCGATCAGGATTTCGAAGCCGATGGCGCGCTTCTCGCCGCGCCCGTAGCCCCGGGCCATCTCGATCTGGGTGACCAGAACATCGACGGCGTAAATATCGCTGGCATTGCCGGCCTTGGGGATCAGGATCAGATCGAGGCGGGCGCCCGCCTGCTCCACCACTTCGATCACGTCGCGGTACATATACGGGGTATCAAGGCCGTTGATGCGCACGGACACCGCCTTGGCGCCCCAATCGACATCATTGAGCCCCTCGATGACGTTCTTGCGCGCCTTTTCCTTGTCGTCGGGCGCCACCGCGTCCTCGAGATCGAGAAAGACCACGTCGGCATCCGATGCCGCCGCCTTTTCAAACAATTCCGGCCGGATTCCAGGAACCGCCAACTGGCTGCGGTTGAGCCGTGGCGTGGCCGGCTCGATGATCCTGAAACTCATGGTTCTTCCTCTATCCGGG
>CBDUSV010000126.1:0-7843 GCA_965369885.1 uncultured bacterium | reverse complement strand
CCCCACACTAACGCCATGGTCAGAAAACTCCCCATGGACACCCGGGACATTTCGGGTGAGCCGGCCCCCGATGAACCGGAATTTGGGCCCGGACCCGGCGTGGCCACCACCGACGGCATGGCTCTCGATCATATTCACGAATGGGTGTTCGATCTCGACAACACCCTCTATCCCGCCAATTGCCGCCTGTTCGATCAGATCGACCGGCGCATGGGGGAGTTCATCTCCGGCCTGCTCGGCCTCGATTTGGCGGCGGCGCGGCGGATCCAGAAGGACTACTTCCACCATTACGGCACCACGCTGCGCGGCCTGATGGACAACCATGACGTCGACCCGGATCACTTTCTCGCCTATGTCCACGAAATCGACATGTCGGTGGTGCCTGAAAGCCCGGCGCTGGTGGCCGTGCTCGACCGCCTGGCCGGCCGCAAGCTGGTCTTCACCAACGGCCCCCACAGCCATGCCAAGACCGTCCTCGATCGGCTTGGGATCCATGGCCATTTCGATGGCATCTTCGATGTCGCCGATGCCGGCTATATCCCCAAGCCCGACCCCGAATGCTACCTTGCCTTGATCGCGAGCCATGACATCGACCCCAAGGGGGCCATCCTGTTCGAAGACATCGCCCGCAACCTGGAACCGGCGGCGGAGCTCGGCATGACCACGGTTCTGGTGACATCGGCGGCAAACCCGGACACTTTGCCAGACCCGCCGGAGGACGCGGGCCATATCCACCATATCACCGCAGACCTGGTGGGCTGGCTCGAGCGGGTGGCGGCGGCGCGGGACCAAACCGGCTGAAGCTTTAGCCACGGTTGACAGCCGAGAACGGCTCCAGCATGTTCTGGGCCATTCCACCACCCGATAACCTCACCGGATTGGCCAACACCATGAGTTTCAAGAGCCTGCAAACCATCATCGACGGCGCCTGGGAACAGCGCGACACCATCACGCCCCAGACCACTGGAGAGATCGCCGACGCCATTGAGACCGCCCTCGATGAACTCGACAGCGGGCGGCTCAGGGTCGCCGAGAAGATCGACGGCGCCTGGCAGGTCCACCAATGGGCCAAGAAGGCGGTGCTGTTGTCCTTCCGCCTGTTCGACATGGCACCGATCCCCGGCGGGCCCACCGATGCCTCCCGCGGCCCGGCGCCCTGGTTCGACAAGCTGCCGTCGAAATTCGCCGGTTGGGATGAGGCGCGTTTCCGCGCCGCCGGCTTCCGCGCCGTGCCCACCTGCGTGGTGCGGCGCTCCGCCCATATCGCGGCCGGCGCCGTGCTGATGCCGTGTTTCGTAAATCTCGGGGCCTATGTGGGCTCCGGCACCATGATCGACACCTGGGCCACCGTCGGTTCCTGCGCCCAGATTGGCGAGAACTGCCACATCTCCGGCGGCGTCGGCATCGGCGGGGTGTTGGAGCCCCTGCAAGCCAATCCGGTGATCGTCGAGGACAACTGCTTCATCGGCGCCCGCAGCGAGATCGCCGAGGGCGTCATCGTCGAAACCGGCGCCGTGATCTCCATGGGGGTCTTCATCGGCGCCTCGACCAAGATCGTCGACCGCGCCAGCGGCGAGATCCATCAAGGACGGGTGCCGTCCTATTCGGTGGTGGTGCCGGGGACGCTGCCGGGCGCGAACCTGCCCGACGGCAGCCCGGGGCCTGGGCTCTATTGCGCCGTCATCGTCAAAAGGGTGGACGAACAGACCCGCTCAAAGACCTCGATCAACGAACTGCTGCGCGAATGACGGCCCCTGCCACCGACGCCTTGGCCCTCACCGACCCCCTGGCCCTGGCCCAGGCGCTGATCCGGTGTCCTTCGGTGACGCCTGAGGACGCTGGCTGCCTGGATGTTCTGCAACAGGGGTTGGAGACGCTCGGCTTTAACTGCCACCGCCTGACCTTCTCGGAGGATGGCACCCCGGACATCGACAACCTCTATGCCAGGCTCGGCGATCAAGCGCCCAATTTCTGCTACGCCGGCCATACCGACGTGGTCCCGGTCGGCGATACGGCGAGCTGGACCGTCGACCCGTTCGGCGCCGAGGTCATCGACGGTGTGCTCTATGGCCGCGGCGCCTCCGACATGAAGGGCGGCATCGCCAGTTTCGTGGCGGCGGTGGCGCGCTTCCTCGAAGACCGGCAAGGCGATTTCGACGGCTCAATCAGCATGCTGATCACCGGCGACGAGGAAGGCATGTCAATCAACGGCACCATCAAGGTCCTGGGATGGCTTGAGGAGCGCGGCGAGAAACTCGACGTCTGTGTCGTCGGCGAGCCGACCAACCCCAACCAGCTCGGCGATATGGTCAAGATCGGCCGCCGCGGCAGCCTGGTCGGCAATCTCACGCTCTACGGCACCCAGGGACACACGGCCTACCCCCACCTCGCCGACAACCCGGTGCCGCGGCTTTTGAAGATTCTGACCACCATCATCGAACACCGATATGACGACGGCACGGAGCATTTCCCGGCCTCGGCCATCGAGGTCACCACCATCGATATCGGCAACCCGGCGGCCAACATCATCCCGGCCCAGGTGTCCGCGACCTTCAATATCCGCTTCAATGATCTGCACAGTTCGGCAAGCCTGATCCAGTGGCTGCGCCAAATCCTGGACCAGGACGCCGGGCGTTATGATCTTGAGACCCACATCACCGGCGAGCCGTTCCTGTGCCCGCCGGGCGAGCTCAGCGAGCTTTTGTCCAACGCGGTGCAAAAAGCCACCGGGCGGGTGCCCGAGCTTTCGACCACCGGCGGCACCTCGGACGCACGCTTCATCCACCACGCCTGTCCGGTGGCCGAATTCGGCCTGATCGGCCAGACCATGCACAAGACCGACGAACGGGTGGCGGTCGGCGACCTCACCGCGCTCAGCGAGATCTACAAGATGGTGCTCGAGGGATATTTTCCCCAGAAATGACCCCCAATAAGCCATAATCGGGGATGATTACGGTCTCGGAATTGTCCTCGGCGCTATATGGCGCCTGGCGCCTGGCGCGTCTCGACCCCCACGGGCAGGACCATTTCGACGACTCGATCACCGGATTCTGGCGCTCGTTCCAGGCCGCCGTGATCGTCGCCCCCGCCTATTTGTTGCTTCTTCTGCCCATTTTCGGCCAACCCAACATCACCGCCGGACCGCTGCGTTTCCTGGTGGTCCATGTTTTGGCCTATGTCATCAGCTGGACCGCCTTTCCCCTGGTGATGGTGGGGTTGGCGCACCGCCTCGGCCGCGACCCCGACTACTTGCGTTTCATCATCGCCTACAATTGGGCCAATGTGCTGCAGATGGCGGTGTTGCTGCCGGTCATGCTCATCATCCAAATTGCCGGTCCCTGGTCCCAGATCCTGTACCTGGCGGCCATAGTGGCGATCTACCTCTATTACTGGTACGTGGCGCGCACGGTGCTTGACATCACCCCGTCCCAGGCCATCGGCGTCGTGATGGTGAATTTCACCTTCGACTTCATCATCGGCCTCATCGCCAACAGCATGATCATGGGCCCGGCCAACGGCGCCAACTGAGAGGCCCCCACTTGAGAATTGGCGCGCACCGGACGGGGCTCAGCCGTAATGGCCGAGCACGGTGGCGCGCACCTCGTCGGGCATTCGATAGAGATACTCGGCGCTCTCGGTGAGCCATTGGCGGCCAAGAAACTGGCCCTTGCGGCCGGGAATCAGACGCTCCAGGGTCTTGCCCAAGCCGCTGAAGACCCCGGCCAGGCGCTGGGACGAGGTGAGCCCCAGCACCTCCTTGAGGGCGGTCGAGGTGATGCCGGCATCACCGGCCTGGGCGATCTCCCACAGCAAATTGGCGGCGAAGCTGTCGGCGCCATATTGGCCGCAGATGCGCTTGACCTCATCGCTGGCCAGCGCCCCGGGACCGGCCCCGTCAGACGCCATTTCGGCCTGATTGAGGTCGATGACCAGCCGGCCGGTTTTGAGCGCCCTGGCGAGGTCTTCCAGGGTGGTTGTGACGCTGACCGTCACCTGGTGGCCCGGGGTGGGCGTGATATTCAGGCCTTTCTCATCCATGACACTGTATATACAATGTATATACACACATAACAATCCATTAATCTGGGTAAGATCATATTAATGGAAATGTATATACAGTGTATATAACCTTAATACAGAACTTCGCTGAGATAGAGCCCGTGGGCCGGCGCCGTCGGCCCGGCCCGGGAGCGGTCACAGGCGGCGAGGGCCTGGGCGACATCGTCCGGCCCCCACTTTCCCTCGCCAACCAATTTCAGGGTGCCGGCGATGATGCGGACCTGATTGTGGAGGAACGACCGCGCCCGCGCCGTGATCCTGATCCTGGGCCCGTCGCGGCTGACCTCGAGGCTGTCCAGGGTCTTGACCGGGGAGTCCGCCTGGCAATTCACCGCGCGAAAGCTGGTGAAGTCATGCTTGCCCACCAGGACCCTGGCCGCCGCCGCCATGGCCTCAACGTCGAGGTCCTGGATCCGGTGCCAGGCGCGGCCGTGATCCAGGACCAAGGGCGCCGGCCGGATGATGATGCGGTACTCATAAGCGCGCTGGCGTGCCGAGAACCTGGCATCGAAATCCGCCCCTACCGCCTCGGCCGCCAGCACCACGATGGGCTGGGGCCTGAGATGGTCGTTGAGGGCATCGCGCACGGTTGTGGCGGAGGTCTCCTTGGCAATATCGATATGGGCGACCTGGCCCCAGGCATGGACGCCGGCATCGGTGCGCCCGGCGCCGAACACGGTCACGGTCTCTTGGCAGAAGCCCTGGACCGCCTCCTCCAATGCCTGCTGTACCGAGAAGCCGTTTTCCTGGCGCTGCCAGCCGACGAAGGGCCCGCCGTCATATTCGATGGTGAGCTTGAACCGGGTCACGTCTCGGGTTTTGCCTCGGTGGCTGGCGCATCCCCATCCCCGAGCCTGGCACTGAGCACGTCGCCTTCGCCAAGATTGAAACCGTTGAGGAAATCCGCCGCCACCATCGGCGCGCGGCCCTGGCGCTGAAGCCGGGTGAGCCTAAGGCCGCCATCGCCGCAATTGATCGTGAGCCGATCGTCGAGCACCAATCCGGGCTCGGCCCCGGTGCGGCCACGCACGGCCTCGGCGCCCAGCACCTTGATGCGGACGCCGTTATAGCTGAACCAGGCCCCCGGCCACGGGATCAAGGCGCGGACCTGGCGCTGCAGTTCCGCCGCCGGATGGCGCCAATCGAGATAGCCCTCGGTGCGGTCGAGCTTGGACGCGTAGCGCGCTTGGCCGATCGGCTGCGGCGTCGCCGTGAGGATGCCGCGATCCAGGCCATCGAGGGCTTCTACGATCATCCGCGCGCCCAGGTGGGAGAGTTGTTCATGGAGCGTCACTGCCGTGGTCATATCGGTGATCGGCACCCGCTCCTGGGCCAGGATATCGCCGGTATCGAGGCCCGAATTGATCTGCATGATGGTGATTCCGGTCTGGTCGTCTCCGGCCAGGATGGCGCGTGGGATCGGCGCCGCGCCGCGCCAGCGCGGTAGCAGCGAGGCATGGACATTGATGGTGCCGAGCCGGGGCGCCTGGAAGATCGCCGGCGGCAGGATCAGGCCATAGGCCACAACCACCGCGGCATCGGCATTGAGCTCGGCGAATTCCCTCTGCTCATTCTCATCCTTGAGATCGGTCGGCGTGCGGACCTCGATGTCCCGCGCCATCGCCGCCTGTTGGACCGCGGAACGTTGCCGGTGATGGCCACGGCCCGCCGGGCGTGGTGGCGCGGTGTAGACCGCGGCGATCTCGAACCCGGCTTCGGCCAGGGCGTCCAGGGAAGGCACGGCGAATTCGGGTGACCCCATGAATATCAGGCGCATCGCCGCCATGGCCTTTACGCCCCGGCCCCGACGGCGACGTTCTGGGCCTGGGATTTGCGCGACTTGACGAGTTTTCTAAGGATGATATTGCGCTTCAGCGCGCTCAGGTAATCGACGAACAGGATGCCTTCGAGATGATCGATCTCGTGCTGGATGCAGGTGGCGAGCGGCCCTGAGGCGTCAAGCTCTTGGGCCTGGTTGTCGTGGTCGAGATAGCCGAGCTTGATCCCGGCGGCGCGGGTCACCACGGCGAAATGCTCCGGCAGCGACAAACAGCCTTCCTCACAGGCCAGGGTTTCATCCGAGGTCCACAGGATTTCGGGATTGGCGAAGCACATGGGCTCGCGCTTATCGAAGGCGCCGCCACCGGCATCGACGACGATGACGCGCTGGCGGACCCCAATTTGAGGTGCGGCGAGGCCGATGCCGGGCACCGAAAACATGGTCTCCATCAAATCGTCCATCAAAATGCGGACACCGTCATCGACCGTGGCGACGGGGCCGCACTTGACCTTGAGGCGCGGATCCGGTGCCGTGATGATGTGCCTGACCGCCATGTGGCCTCGCCCAATCCCTTTGTGTCTGTCTTGTGTGTCCGTCTGGTATGACAGGCGCCGATGGATGGCTATCTTAGGTATGCCGACTTAGGTATGCCGCTGGCGGCCCCGCGTCAAGGATATCGCGGTGACGCCCCGGACGTGTTAGCCTTAATTCGATGGATATCAGTTTTGTCGCCATTTTGGCATCGGTCGCCGCGGTCCTGGTCGCGGGGTTGGTGCTGTTCATCATGCTCCGCGGTGAGCAGCTTTTGGGCCGGCTGCGCCACATGGCGGAAGGCCAGAACATGGCCCAGACCCAGCTTTCCGAGCGGCTTTCGGCCCAGGAACGCACCCTGACCAAGCTGCTGGAAGACCGCCTGGCCGACGTCGCCAAACGCCTGAGCGACGGGCTCGACAAATCGACCACCCGTACCACCGCCACCATGACCGACATCCAAAAGCGCCTCGCCGTCATCGACGCGGCGCAGAAGAACATCAATGAGCTCTCGACCCAGATGGTCGGCCTCCAGGACATCCTCGCCAACAAGCAGGCCCGCGGCGCCTTCGGCGAAATTCAGCTCATCGATCTGGTGCGAAACGCCCTGCCGCCCTCGGCCTACGAGTTCCAGGCCCAGTTCTCCAACGGCCGGCGCGTCGACTGCCTGCTCAGGCTGCCCAACCCGCCGGGGCCCATCGCCATCGATTCCAAGTTCCCGCTGGAGAGCTACCACGCCCTTGCCGCGGCTGCGGACGACGGGGAACGTGCCCGCGCCGGCAAGGCCTTCGGCGCCGATATCCTCAAGCATGTCAATGACATCGCAGAGCGCTACATCGTCCCCGGCGAGACCGCGGAATCGGCCCTGATGTTCCTGCCCGCCGAAGCGGTCTATGCCGAGCTCCACGCCAACTTCCCCGGCGTGGTCGAGCGCTCATACCGCAAACGGGTGTGGATCGTCTCGCCCACCACCCTGATGGCGACGCTGAATACGGTGCGCGCCGTGCTCAAGGACGCCACCATGCGAGAGCAAGCCCACGTCATCCAGAAGGAAGTCCAGACCCTGATCACCGACATCGGCCGCCTCGACAAGCGGGTCGGCAGCCTGAAGAGCCACTTCGAGCTCGCCGGCCGCGACATCCACGATATCCAGACCTCATCGGGCAAGATCACCAGGCGCGCCGAGCGCATCGAAGAGATCGAACTGGGCCCCGAAGTCACGGACGGGGCAAAGGGTGGCTCCGCCGGAGACCTGGAACCCCCCCACCAGCAGATCGCCTCGCCCGGCGACTAGATCACGGTACTTACGGCACTCAGCCCCGCCGCGACCATTCCCCCACCACCTGGACCATGGCGTCGGTGATGCGGCCGAGATCGTCGGCTGCGATGGTGAAGGCGGGCATGACCTAGACCATGTCGCCGAAGGGCCTGAGCCACACCCCTTCCTCGACGAAGCGCCGGCGCAGCCATTCA
>CBDUSV010000125.1:0-7849 GCA_965369885.1 uncultured bacterium | reverse complement strand
CTCAGGTTTTGAGGGTCACCGGCTCCAGGGCGTCGCTTTGGGCCTTGACGGCGCCGATGATGGCGGCCCGCCCATAGCCCAGGCGCTTGAGCTCGGCGACGCAGTCATCCGCCTTGTCGGCGGGGACACTCGCCAGCAATCCGCCGGCGGTCTGGGGATCGAAGATCAGGGGATAGATGTCGTGGCCGGACGCCGCCTCGATGTCGCGGATGGCTCGGCGAAGGCGCACATTCTCCGGCTGTAGGGAGGAGAATATCCCGCCGCGCACACACTCCAAGGCGCCGTCGAGGATGGGAAGCGCGCCTAAGTCGAGCTCGACATCGACCCCCGAGGGCCGGGTCATCTCCACCAGATGGCCGAGCAATCCGAACCCGGTGACATCGGTGCAGGCATGGGCGCCGAAACGGTGCAAACATGTGGCGCCCAACCGGTTGGATTGCAGCATGGATGTGAGCGCGCCCTCGATCCACCGGCCCTTGGCCTTGAGGCGCATGTCGGCGGCGAACAGGGTGCCGGTGCCGATCGCCTTGGTCAGGATCAGCTTGTCGCCGGGCACCATGCCGTCCTTGTGCATGATGTCGCCGTGATCGGCGAGGCCGTTGATGGCGAAGCCGAGGGAAAGCTCGGCGCCTTCGCTGGTGTGGCCGCCGACCAGGGCGGTGTTGGCCTCGCCCAGCACCTTCAAGGCACCGGTCATCATCTGCAGGATCTGATCCTCGACCATGACCTCGACGCCGAACGGCACGGTGGCGATGGCCAGCGCCGACTGGGGCTCGGCGCCCATGGCGAAGACATCGCCAAGGCTGTGATTGGCCGCGACCTGGCCGAACACATAAGGGTCGTCGATGAAGGAGCGGAAGAAATCCACGGTGTGGACCATGACCTTGCCGTCGGGGACCTGGACCACGGCGGCGTCGTCCGGGGCCGCGAGCCCGACCAGGATGTCGGAGCGCTGGACCGGCTCCAACTGGCTAAGCGCCCGGGTCAACACGCCGGAGCCGACCTTGGCGCCGCAGCCGCCGCAGCGCATGGCGATGGCGGAGATTTCCTTGATCACGCTCTGGTCGACGAGGCCGCGGGCGATGTCGGGCTTCTCGTCCTCATCCATCTCCGGCAGATCGGCGAATTTGCGCATGAAGCGGCGGTCGATCCAGTCCTTCCACCGCCACACCAAGGCGCCCTCCACCGACCAGTTGGCGCGCGACGCGATGGCGTATTTCTCGCCGGTGCTGATCAGGCTGAGATATTTGCGCTGCGGCGTGAAGGGACGCGGCTTGCGGCCCACCAGTTGGCGGCGCAGATTGCGCGCCAGCGGCGGGCCCTGGCGCACGGCGAAGACGCCGGCCTTCTCGCGCGGGTGGTTGGCGACGCCGGCAATGTCGCCGGCGGCGAACACGTCGGCGTGGCTGAGCGAGCGCAGGCTGTCATCGACGGCGATGAAACCGCGGTCGTCCAGCTCCAACCCGGTGTTGGCCAGCCATTCCGGGGCGCCGGCCATGGTCACCCACAGGATCTCGTCAAGATCGATGTCGGCGGCGGCGTCGAAATGGAGAACCCCGGCATCGACCCGGGAGACCCTGTGGCCGGTGTGCACATGGACGCCGCGCGCACCGAGGATACGCCCAAACTTGGCGCGGACCCGGCCATTGTGGGTGGGAAGGATGGTGTCGGTCTCGGTGACGAGGTGGAATTCGAGATTGTCCGCGTCGCGGCCGTCCTCGGCCAGGAGCTGGCGCAGCCGGTAGCGCACCGCCAGCAAAAGCTCGACACCGCCGGCGCCGGCGCCGACGACGCCGATGCGCACCTTGTCGTGACGGTCCATGACCCGGGCCGCGACCTCGAGCCAATGGGCGACGAAACGGTCGATCGGCTTGACCGGCACCGCGTGCTCGGTGGCGCCGGGAACCTGGGCGGTGTTGGGGGTCGAGCCGATATTGATCGACAAGACGTCAAAACGCAGCGGCGGATGATCCCGGCACAGAACCCGCTTGCCCGCCAGGTCAAGCCCGATGGCCTCGTCATGGTAGAACCGCGCCTTGGCGAAGCGCGCCAGGGGCCCGAGATCGATATGGGCATCGTCGAAGACGTAATGGCCGGCGATATATCCCGGCAGCATACCCGAGTACGGCGTGTGCACGTCGCGGCAGATTATGGTGATGCGCACCCCGGCCAAGGGCCGCATGCCGAACCGCTTGAGCACGGCGACATGGCTGTGGCCACCGCCCAGCAACACCAGATCCTTGACGACGGTTTCCTGTTTCATGACTTGGGTTTCATTACTTGGGTTTCATCACTTGGGCGGCCCAAAAAAACCGCGGCCTGGCCGCCACTGTTCAGCCGACATCAGGCGTGGTGGTGAGTCGGATTTTGCGGCGAATGGCGCGCGATAGCGTATCGATACCAATGTTAAGGAAGGCGGTGACGATGATCAAGAACAGCGCCCGGTCGAGGCGGATATCGGCGATGGCGCTGTCGACGTAAAAGCCCAATGTGGCGATGCCGAGAATGCCGAGAATGGCGGTCTCGCGCATGATCACCTCCCAGCGGTAGAACAGAAACGCCAGGAACTGGGGGTAGACCCGGGGCAGCACCTCGTAGCCGTAAAGGTTGAGGCCCCGGGGGCTGTCGGGGCGGAGCGCGACCTCATCGGCATGGCGCCCGATGAGGTGGCCAATGATGGCGCCGTTGTGGAGCGCCAGCGCGATGATCGCCGGCAACATGGAAGGCCCCCAGAACTGGAGGAACATATAGGCCAGGATGTATTCGGGCGTCGACCGCACGACGACCAGAAAGACATGGCCGATGGTGCGGCCAAAGGGGCCGAAAAACTTGCGCGAGATCAGCGGGAAGAAGGCAAGCCCCAGTACCCCGGACAACACCAAGGCAATCTGGGTCAGGATCACCGTGGCGATGATGCCCCACAGCGCCTGATCGGCGGCCAGGTGCCACACCCAGTCGCCAAGCCCTTGCAAGGCGGCGAGGCCGTCCATGGCGCGCAAGGGATAGGGCACGATGTCCTGGGTCAGGAAGCGCAGCACATTGTCCATCGAGATGGCGGCGCCGGTCGGCAGCACCGCCACGGCGGCCAGGATATAAAGCGGGACCAGCTTCGTCTTGACCCACAGCCGCAGGGACGCGATCAACAGATAGAACAGGATCAACAACGCCGAGACCTCGGAATACTGGCCCTGCTTGAACGCCGATTCGAGATAGAAGCCGAGGGTGGGAAGGCCGACAAAGCCGAGGATGGCGCTGGAACGCAGCCCGCATTCCAGCCGGTAAAGGGTGTAGCTCTTGATGTGGACCCAGGCGTCGGGCAACCGGGCGAAGAAAAAGGCGGCGACGCCCGGGGTGCCCGCCGGCAAGGCGCCGACCGGCGCCGGGTCGGCCTCTTCTAAGATCTCGGAATAGACCTTGGCGAAGATGCCGCCGAACGGCAGGGCGATGGCAAGGATGCCGGTCAAGGGCGTCAGGCCGAAAGCCTGGAGGAAGATCAGGGCCCAGAACAATTCGTGGATGGCGCGGACGAAGGCACAGGCGCCGCGCACGATCGGAATGTGGAACACCAGCGCCAGCCCGAAGCCGAGAACGCCACCCAACGCGACGCCGACGAAGGCGAAGGCGACGGTCTGCAACAAAGCCTCGCCCAGGCGGTCGAAAGCCAGGAAGTTGGGGGTGACGACCCCTAAGGCCATACGGCCCATTTCCTGCCAGGGGTTGAGTGTGGTGATGGAGATGTCGGCGACGGCAAGACAGATGAGCGCCACGCCGACGAAGGCGAAGCTGGTCTTGAACATCCCAGACCGCGGCATGATCAAAGATCGCGCCATGATCAGCCGGTATAGACGTGGTCGATGTCCGAGGTCGTAAGGCCGGCGGTGGGCATGTCGAACAGGATCTTCCCGTCCTTGAGGCCGATCACCCGGTCGGTGTAGGCCAGCGCCAGCTTGACATCGTGCATGGCGAGAATCACGGTGTCGTAGGATTCGTTGATGGCCTCGAGCACGGCGCGGCCCTGATGCTCATCGACCGCCGAGACCGGCTCGTCGCCCAACAGCATATCGCCGCCCTGATAGATCGCCCGGGCCACCGCGGTGCGTTGCTGCTGGCCGCCCGAGAGCTCACCGGCAGGGGTGAAAATCTTGTCATCGAGGCGGAACTTGATCAGCACGTCCTTGACCGCGGCGACCTCGCGGCGCCGGGGCCAGGCCAGATTCAACAAATTGTAGAACGTCCCGTGGCGGTCGAGACGGCCCATATAGACGTTGTGATAGACCGACAGCGTCTTGACCAGGGCGCCATCCTGGGGCACCAGTGCCGCGCCCGAAACCTGGCGCTGATAGAGCAGCTTCAACAGGGTCGATTTGCCGGCGCCCGAGCGTCCCACCAGCGCCACCCGTTCCTGGGGCCGGATGGTCAAGGACACGTCGTGCAGCACGACACGGCCGTTGTAACTGACACTTTCGTCCTGGATCGTAACCAATGTTTTCCCGGGTTCAGTCTATAAGGCCAATGGATTTTCCGACCCTGAGGATCGAAATAAAGTCGCTATTCTTGGCGGGAATAAAACGCTTGCGCGGGAACGACGCCAACAGCTTGGGATCCGTCAATGCCACCAGCGCCCGTTTCACCTGCCGGTTGAAACCGACCCCGAAGGTCAATTCCGCGTCGCCGCGGAGGGTCCAGTGATAATCCGGGTAAGGCGGCGTCTTCCAGATCACCGCGATCTTGGACTTGTCGATGCGCCCGGCCTTCATTTCGTTCTCCCACACCTTGAAATTGACCGCGCCGGCCATGTAGGCGCCCGTTTGCACCAGGGCGATGGTGCGGGAATGGTCGCCGCTGAAGCCGACACGGGGGAACACCTTGCCGGGGGCCTTGTTGAAATTTTTGCGGATATGGAATTCCGGCATCAAGCGGCCCGAGGTCGAGCCCTTGGAGCCGAAGGTGAAGGTCTTGCCGGCAATGCCCATGGGAAAGCCGGCGCCGGGCTTGAGCCCGCTTTTGGCATGGGCGATAAAATAGGTGACGAAGGATTTGTCCTCGAAGCCCTGGGCCACGGCCTGGGATCCCGGCACCAGGAGACGGGCGCGGACCCCGGAAAGCCCGCCGAACCAGGCGAGCTGGACCTGGTTGTTGCGAAACGCCGTCACTGCGGCGGCATAGGACTTGACCGGGATGAATCGGGTTTTGATGCCGAGCTTCCGGCTCAGATAGGCGGCAACCTTGTCGAAGCGCTTACGCAGGCGGCTCTCGTCTTCGTCGGGAATCGCCGTGAACACGAGCTCCCGGACTTCCGCGGCCTTGGCGGCCGGGGCCATGAGAACGAGCGTGAGAGCTATCAAAAATGTAAGACCAAGCCCGCGGATCATCTTATGTCTTCCCGTGATAGGTCGTGATCAGGCCCGGAAGAGCCCCCCAATCGCAAAAAACCTCACTTGCGCGCGCAATATAAGCCTGAACCACCCATGCCTAACCGTCAAGACCCCGTGGCAAGCTCCCGCTGGCGGGTGAGAATATTGCGCGCTAAACTCAAGGGCAAGGCCGCAGCCATGAAATTCCCAGCCGCAATACCACTCGTTCTCGCCGCCATCGCGGTCTTTCCCGCCGCCAATGCCGCCCTGGCGGGGGGTAATGAGGACGCCTTTGCCGCCACCTTTGTCGAAGGGCTCCGCGCCTATGATGCCGGCGACTATGCCGAGGCCGTCAAAAACTGGCGGCAACTTGCCGAAAGCGGCGATGGGGAGGCCGAAGCCGCCCTGGCCGGACTTTATGTCCAGGGCCTCGGTGTCAAGCGCGATGCCGCCATGGCCGCGCGCTGGTACCGCCGCGCCGCCGAGCGCGGCCATGGGGTGGCGCAGATGAATCTGGGCGACATGCTGGCCCGGGGCCTGGGCGTCAAGCGCGATCCGGTGCGGGCCTATGTCTGGCTTGAACTCGCTGCCCGCCAGGGCAAGGTCTGGGCGGCCCGGCGCCGGGACCAACTCGCCGGCACCATGACCGCGGGCGAACGGGCGCTGGCCTTGAAAATGATCGCGGCGCGCCTGCAGCGGTGAAGGGGCGCGGTGAAGGACGGCGAGGAATTTAAAGCTTCTTAAAGGCTTTGCTGCAACCTGTTAAAGCTGTGAATAGTGTTCCGGCCACATTTCATGCAATGGTTGAAATGTAGCGGGTGTTCGGTTGGATTTCTTCGATCTATGGGATAGGTGATGATGATGATATCTCGATTGGCAATAGCCGGGATTGTTTCGCTTGCGCTTCTGAGCGGCTGCATGTCGCCGAGCGGCAGCACGGTGCAAGACAAGCGTCAGTCAGCCCAGCAGATGCGGTCCAAGACGCTTACCAAGCTCTATGAGATCCACCCCTTTGCCAGAACCCAGATCAACAAGTCCGTGGGCTACGGTGTGTTCAGCAATGTTGGGGTCAACCTCTTACTGCTTTCGACCGCCAGCGGATGGGGCATCGTGCGGGACAGTGGTTCGGGCAGGGACACCTACATGAAGATGTACAGCGCCGGCATCGGCATCGGTCTCGGGGTCAAGGACTTCCGCGGGGTGTTCGTGTTCACGTCGAAATCCGCCCTACGCAGTTTCATCGAGGACGGCTGGGACGCCAGCGCCCAGGCCGACGCCGCGGCCAAATCCGAAGGCAAGGGCGATGCCTGGGGCGGCTCCGTCGACGTTGCGCCGGGTATCAAGCTTTACCAGATCACCAAATATGGTTTGGCCCTGCAAGCCACGATCCAGGGCACCAAATACTGGAAAGACGACGAATTAAACTAGGGTGTGAACTCATAAAGGGTTGCGGGGCTCAGATCCCGCTGGTGAAGGAGAATAGGGCGATGTCGGGCAGCTTGCCGTGCCACCACACCCAGGCGAAAAAGCCGATCACCGAGACCCCCAACAGACCGACGATGATTTTCATTCTGCCGCCCCCTTTTCTAACCACCACAAACCTCCCCCTGCCCTAACCCGTTTTGCCGTTCTGGACAAGGCCAACCTGACGCGCGAGACTGCCGGCGCATTTCACTTGCCACCAGGGGGACCGCCACCATGGGCGAATTCGTGGGTCTCGAAGCCAAGGGCGGCGCCGTCATCGGAGCCTATGTGGCGCAGCCCGATGGGCCGCCCCGGGGCGGCATTGTCGTCGCCCAGGAAATGTATGGCATCACCGGCTATCTGCGGCGCGTCTGTGACCGCTTCGCCCAAGCCGGGTATCTGACCGTTGCGCCGGCGCTCTATGACCGCATCGAACATGACGTCGCCTGCGCCTATGACCGCGAGGGCCATGAACGCGCCAAGGCCTTGTCCCTCAGGGTCGAATGGGACGGCGCACTTGACGATCTTGAAAGCGCGGTGGCGCTGGCCGAACCGGCGGGCAAGGTGGCATTGGTCGGCTATTGCTGGGGCGGCACCATGGCGTGGATCGCGGCCTGCCGCAAGGATTTCGACTGCGCGGTGTCCTATTACGGCTCGGAGATCGCCGACTTCGCCGCCGAGCAGGCGAAGTGCCCGGTACAGATCCATATCGGCGCCGACGACCGCACCATTACCCCCGATGAGCGCGCCGCCTTCCGCGCCGCCCAGCCCGATATCCCCTTCCATCTCTACCCGGATACGCCACATGGCTTCGACAACGAAGACCGCGACCGCTTCGTTCAAACCTCGGCCGAGCTAGCACGCCACCGCACCCTCGAATTCCTCCAGGCCCATATCGGCTGAGGAGCACGAAAACCGGGACAAAAAAATGGCCCCGGAGCCCGGAGCCATTTTCGTGAAAATCAATCTATACCCCAGAGCGCCTTTTCGGCCTGGCGTTCGGGGGTGAAATAGTCCCGGTTGTTGAGGTC
>CBDUSV010000124.1:0-8002 GCA_965369885.1 uncultured bacterium | reverse complement strand
CGGGATAGGTGAAGGTGCAGGTCATGCCGACCTTGATCTTCTTGCGCTTGACCTTCTTGCCGTTGAGCGTGACCTTGGTGCGCGAGCCCGACACCTTGGCCTTGACCTGCTTGCCCTTGTACTTGATGAAGATGCGCCGGCCACCCTTCTTGGTCGCCGTCACCTTGCCGGTGTGCTTGAGCATCGAGACCTTGGCGATCCTGGCCTTGCCCTTGTACTTCATCAGGCCATCGAGCCTGGCGAGAACCGCCTTCGGCGTCGCCGCCATCTTTTCCACGATGCCCTGGATCTCGATACCGGTCACCAGGTTGACCTCGCGGCGCTGCTTCTTGGCGTCTTTCAGGAACTTGGGATCCTTGGCCATGGCGTTGAAGGCTTTGCGGAGCGCCGCAACCCGGGCCGCGGGAACGCCGGGCGCCATGGCAAAGGGCCGGCCCATGGTCTTGGCGGCGAACAGCAGGCGGAAATGGGACTTGACCTCATCGACGGTCAGGCCGGGCTGCACCCGGTCCTTGGTGACGAAATCGAAGATCATCGGTACGCCCATCTTGACCAGTTCCGGATGGGGCTTCAACGACATCTGGACGATGGGATAGACATGGCCGTCGGTATAATAGCGCCCGGCGATGGCCTTGAAAGATGACCACGACTGGCACAGACCACTGGTTTCACCGCGCTGGAGCGACAGATTGCCGGTGGTGGACCCCGGGTAGCCCTTGATGATCTGGAACTTGGTGCCGATGGTATTGTTGAACAGCGCCGGCTGGATCTCCGAATCGTTGGGGCCGAAGCCGGCCATCAACACGGTCTTGGTGAACAGCTCCTCGAATTTTTTGATGCCGGTGCGCTTGTCGACGACGCAGACCCCGGCCTCGTTGGCGAGGCTGCCGAGCCAATTCAGCTTTGCGGCCTCGAACTTGGGGCCCTTGGCGCCAAGGATCTGGACCAACGCCAGGTTGCGTTGCAGGCCGGCGATGATGGTACCGTCCTTGGGGGCGACATTTGAGACGAAGTTGGCGGCGACGATGGATCCGGCGCCATCCATGTTCTGTACCAGGAACTTAGGGTTGCCTGGAACATGGCGCCCAATATGGCGGGTGATGAGCCGCGCATAGGTGGCGTAACCGCCGCCCGGCGACGAGCCGACGATCATCTTGATACGCTTGCCCTTGTAGAAATCCGCGACGGCATCGGCATTGGCCTGGCCGGTAGCAAACACGGCGCCGGCCAAGGCGGCCACGCCTAAATATTTCATGAGTTTCATGTCTCTTTTCTCCCTGTTGAATCCGATAGGCTGAATTTTCCTTATGGCTGGGGGAACCTTATCAAGGTTACCGGAGGGGTCAAGTCTCCCGGAACCGTGCCATGGCAATAAGGCGGGAAGGCGGCCATGGGATGAAAGGCTAAAAACCGCGCAAATCTGCGAAAAAACGCCCCCGCGAAGGGGGCGTTTTCCGTCAAATGGTTAAGCGACTACTTCTTGCAGTCGACGTTGGTGGCTTCCTGTCCAGCACCGGGATAAATGAAGGTGCAGGTCATGCCGGCCTTGATCTTCTTGCGCTTGACCTTCTTGCCGTTGAGCGTGACCTTGGTGCGCGAGCCCGAGACCTTGGCCGTGACCTCCTTGCCCTTGTACATGATGAGGATACGCCGGCCGCCCTTCTTGGTCTTGGTCACCTTGCCGGTGTGCTTGGCCATCTTGATCTTGGCCTTGCCGGCCTTGCCGCGGTACTTGACCAGGGCGTCAAGATTGGCCAGGACCTTCTTCGGCGCCGATGCCATCTTGATGACGATCTGCTGCAATTCCGCACCGTAGACCGGTGTGACCTCGCGCTTCTGCTTCTTGGCGTCGGCGAGGAACCCGGCATCCAGGGTGGTCTTCCGGAAAGCCTCACGCAGCGCCTTGACCTTGTTCGCCGGAACCTTGGGACCCAACACATAGGGCCGGCCCATGGCCTTGGTGGACAGCATCAGACGCAAGTAGGTATCGACTTCCTTCTTGGTGAAGCCGGGCAGAACCTTGCGGTCCTTGATGACATCCAAGATCAGCGGCACGCCGAGCTTGGTCAATTCCGGGTGCGCGTTGGTGGACAGTTGCACCAGAAGATTGAAGTGGCCATCTTCGTATTGCCGGCCCGCCTGGATCCTGAAGGACGACCACGACTGGCTGATGCCGTCGAGCTCGCCCCGCTCCATCGCCATATGTGCCGGCGGTGTCGAGGGATAGCCCCGGATCATCTTGAACTTGGTTCCCAGCGTGTTGTTGAGAAGCGCCGGATATTGTTCGGTGTCGTTGGGGCCGGTCGAGCCCAGGATGACGACCTTTTTGAAGGCGTCGGCCAGGGTCTTGATGCCGGCGCGTTTCCTCACCGCCAGGATGCCGACCTCGTTGTTCATGCTGCCGAGCCAATTCAACTCGGCGGATTTGAAGCGGGGCCCCTTCTGGCCGAGGATTTCAACCAGCGGCGCGGAACGCTGCACGGCGCCGATCACGGTGCCGTCCTGGGGCGCGACGTTGGCGATGAAATTAAGCGCCTTGATGGAGCCCGCGCCCGGCATGTTCTTGACGACGAATTTGGGCTTGCCGGGGATGAACTGCCCCATATGGCGGGTCATGGTCCTGGCGTAGGTGTCGTAGCCGCCGCCCGGGTCCGAGCCCACATAGACGACGAGGCGCTTGCCCTTGTAGAAATCGGCAAGCGATGCCGCCGTGGCCGGTGCCGCCACAAGACCAAGGCCCATGGCCCCGGCCAATGTCAATGCACCTAAGGATTTCAGTGATTTCATCTCTTGATTCTCCCTTTTGGGTTCATGATTGTGATTATCCCAGATGGCGGAAGCTTATCAGTGCTAGGGGTGCGGTCAAGCCCTTGCTGGCACTCCGTTATATGGCGTATAGCGCCGCCGGGTTGGTCTCCAGGATCTTGGTCACCGAGCCCGCCGGCAGGGTGCCGTCGGCGCTCATGCGCTGGAACGCCTGGACCTCGGTCGCGGTGTCGCGGTGGCCGTAATCGGTGCCGATGATCAGATGGTCGTCGCCGATCTCGTCCAACAGCCACGGCAAATCGTCGCTCCACTGGGTGGTGATGAAAAAGTTGTTGTCGGCCAATGGGGTGTCCGGCAAGGGCTGGCCCTTGCGGCGGAGCCGGATATTGACCTCGCCCAGCACATAGGGCACCCATTGGGCGCTGGCCTCGATGAAGGCCCAGCGCAGCGCCGGGTAGCGTTTCGGGATCTCTTCCTCCAAAAGCGAACAAAACGCGCCGATCACCGGGAATTTGAACAGCATCAAGGATGCGCCCTGCAGGGCGTCATGGACGGCGTAGCTGTTGTTGCCGGCATGGAGACAGAGCGGCAGATCGAGCTCCTGGGCCATGTCATAGAGCGGGTAGAAATAGCGGTGGGTCAAGAGACGGTCGCATTCCAGGCCCCGCATGAAGATGCCGCAGGCGCCGTTCTCCTTGCAGAATTCGAGCTCGGCCCGGACCTTGCCCGGGTCGACCAGCGACAACAGCGGCGGCACCAGGGCCCAGCGCAGCCTGTCGGGCGCCTGTTTCCAGATATCCGCCATCCAGCGGTTGTAGCTGCGCGATAGGGCGAAATCGGTGTCGTGTTCCTTGGTCATGGGGCGCAGGCACAGGCTGGGGAACAGCACCTGGATGTCGACGCCGATCTCATCCATATGTTTGAGGCGGCTTTCGATGCTGCTCAACTCGCGGGAGTCCTCGGGCACATCCTCGCCCACATTGCTGCGCGACAGCAATCGTCCCTCGATCACCCAGTATTCATTGCGCTGGTTGGCGCGCCTGGGGGCGCCGTCATTGTCGGCGCGGACGAAAATCTGCGGCCGCATGTCCTCTTCGTCGCCGGTCATGTAGGACCAGGTCTGGGGCGTCTCGATGACATGGGCGTCGGCATCGATCAGTGTCATGGCGTGTTGTCCTCCCTAGGGGCTTGCCTAGTCGAGCCCGTATAGCGTGGTGGCGTTGGCGCCTAGGATCTTATCGATGACCGCGGGGCTAAGCTTATTCTGCTTTCTCATCAGCCGCATGGCTTCGATTTCCGTCGACGTGTCATGATGGCCGTAATCGGTGCCGACCACAAGCCGGTCCTCGCCCGCCACCCCGACCACGTAATCGATGTCATCGGTGACCTGGCACGCCACATAGAAGTTGTTGTCGCCCAGCGGGTCGGAAAGAACCTTGCGGCCGCGGCGGCGGAACCGGCGCGCAAGCTCGCTCAGCACATAGGGCACCCATCCCGATCCCGCCTCGACGAAGGCCCAGCGCACCTGGGGAAAGCGCTGTGGAATCTCGTGGACCAGAAGGGCGTGGAAGGCGCTGATCACCGGGAACTTGAACTTGGAAAGCCCGTCCGAATTGACCAGGAAGTCGTGGACCGGGATGCAATCGACCCCGGCATGGAAGCACACCGCCAGGTCGAGATCGCCGGCGATCTCATAAAGCGGCAGGAAATAGGGATCGGTGATCTCGCGGTCACAGGAAAAGCCGCACATGAACAGGCCACAGGCGCCGTTGTCCTTGGCGAAGGCAAGCTCGTCACGGACCCGGGCGGGATCACCGAGCGATTGCAGCGGCGCCACGGCGATCCAGCGCAGCCGGCTTGGCGCCTGGTTCCAGATCGCGGCGAGCCAGCGGTTGTAGCCCGCCGCCAGGGCGCGGTCGATCTCGGCATTGCGGGTCAAGGGGCGCAGGAACAGGCTGGGATAGAGCACCTGAATATCGACGGAAAGTTCGTCCATGTGTTTGAGGCGGCGTTCGATATCGCGCATTTCCCGGGCCTCGCGGGGGAAGTTCTCGCCGATATTGCGCTCGCGCGGGACCAGGCCGCCGTCGATGGCCCAGAATTCGGTCTGGGGCCGGCTACGGCCCTCGACGATCTCGCCTTCGGGGATGGAGACCGGCACCGGCTGAAACGCCAGGGTTTCCGGGGACATATGCTCCCAGGTCTCGGTGGTCTCGATGACGTGGGCATCGGCGTCCACTGTGCGCATGTCTGATCCTCCCGCGCCGGCTTCTGCCGAGCCTTGCGCCAAACATTTCCTGGTGGAATGATCGCTGACCATAACAAGCATAACACAGACCGGTTCCCGCCCGGAAGATCGGCCTAAGTCCTTGGCGGCAGGGGGTTTCGGCGGCGTTGCTTGCAAAATTCCAATCCCTGGGCAATACTTTGCGTTTCCCGCTTACGGGCAAGAAATTCAGCGTGGCCGGACTGATGGCCGCGCCAGGCAATGGCCAGGAATGGCCGCAAACAGGGAGACAGGCGATGAAATTCGCAACACTTCGGACACTCTCTTTGTCTTTAGGTATCGCGGCGCTGACCATGGCCACCGCACAGGTGGCGAGCGC
The DNA here is from genome assembly GCA_965369885.1 of uncultured bacterium. Classification (GTDB taxonomy): domain Bacteria; phylum Pseudomonadota; class Alphaproteobacteria; order SMXQ01; family SMXQ01; genus JAZFWG01. The sequence goes on along the minus strand of CBDUSV010000124.1, from coordinate 2,630 downwards.
GGCGGAGGTCTCGTTCAAGGGCAAGAGGATCAACGTCATCATCGGCTCGCAGCCCGGTGGCGGCACCGACGGCACCACGCGCCTGGTCGGCCGCTACCTGGAGAAATACCTGCCGGGCAAGCCGCGGCTGATCTACCGCAACATGCCGGCGGGTCACGGCGTCAAGGCGTCGAACTACTTCGCCAATGAGGTCAAGAGAGACGGCCTGACCTGGATGGGTGGCGCCAGCTCCTACGTCGATGCCAACAATCTGCGCAAGAAGGTGGTCAAATACAATCCGACCAAATACAAATTTATCGGCGCCGTCTCGCGCGGTGGCTCCGTCGTCCTGATCCGCAAGGACAGGCTCGCCAACCTGACCGACAAGTCGAAAAAGCCGGTCATCGTCGGCGCCCTCGATGGCAGCCGCAGTTGGGCCCAGATGATCACCTGGGGCATGGAATATCTCGATTGGAACGTCAAGTTCGTGATCGGCTATCCGGGCTCGTCGGCCCTGGCCCTGGCGCTTCGCCGCGGCGAGATCGATATGTTCGGCACCTCGACGCTTCTGATGCATAAAGGCCTCAACAAGACCGGCAAGTTCACCGGTTTGGGCCAACTGGGTGAGCCGGGTCCCAACGGCACCATCATCCGCCGGCTTTCGTTCAGGGACGTGCCGACCATGCCGGCGATGATGAAGGGCAAGACCTCTGGTCTCGCCAAGGAGACCTTCGATTATTGGGTCAAGAGCAACCAGATCGACAAATGGTATGCCCTGCCGCCGAAGACGCCGGAAAAAATTGTCGCGGTCTACCGCAAGGCCTATCAGAAGGCCACCAAGGACCCGGGATTCATCAAAGCCGGAAAATTCCAGTTCAGCGCCGACTTCAACCCGGTGTCGGCGGCCGATATTGCCCGTCTTGTCCGCGACACCGCCTATCCGCGGGAAGAGCTCCGCAATTTCCAGCGCGCGCTCAAGGTCAAGCACGGCCTTCCTTCCGTCCCGCTCACCCAAAAAGAGATGGACGCGCTGGCAGCCAAGCGCGGTGTCGTCATATACAAGGTTTCGGTGAAGCTCGAGGCCGTCAAACGTGGCGGACGCTGGCTCCACTTCACGGTCAAGGGCAAGAAGCACAAGACCAAGGTCTCGGGCTCGCGCACCAAGGTCAAGATCGCCGGCAAGAAGGCCAAGCGCAAGAAGCTCAAGGCCGGGATGAAGTGCAAGATCAGCTATCTCGGCAATGGCGCCGAGGCAAAGACGGTTGATTGCAACCAGGCGGCCATCAACTAAACAACAATTAGAAAGTACCTTAGGAGGACGACCCTTGGATCATGTTCAATATCCCTACCGTTCTGACAGCCACCTGGCGTTGATGCATGTCATCGCCGAATCGGGGATGTGGGAGAAGCACGGCCTCGATGTGGACTACCAATGGGAGATCAACCGGGAAGACGCCCACAGCCGGGTTCCCACCGGCGAGGTCGAATTCGTCAGCGGCAACCATGTCTCGACCTATGCCGCCCGCGCCCGGGGTGACAACTGGGTCTATCTTGGCCAGACCGTCAGCATGAACAACGTCAAGCTGATCACCAAGCAGGACTCGGACATCAACAGCTGGGCCGATCTCAAGAAGAAGCGGTTCGGCACCAGGGGCCGCCATCCCGGCCTCAATGACTGGCTGAATCTGAAGCAGCATGGCCTTGACGTCGACAAGGACGAGATCGAGGTCATCCGCCCCGGGGTCAATCAGGATCCGGATATCCTGACGGCGGAAAATCTCAGCCTGATGGATATGGTCCAGAACGACCATGTCGATGCCTGCTTCCTGTCGCAACCGAGACTGGAGTTCGCCACCCGCGCCGGGCTCAAGGTGATCGATATCGATCCCCAGCCCATGGTGTTCTTCATGACGGTGTCGTCCAGCCTGCCCTTCACCCAGAAGCATCCCGACATCGTCAATCGGATGCTCAAGTCGGTCTTGGAAGGTATCGCCTTCTTCAAGCAGAACCCGGACAAGGCGATCGACATTATCCTCAAGAAGCACAATGCCGAGGGCGCCCTCGATCTCGACGCCGCCACCAAGCTCTACAACGATCTGGCGCCGACGCTGGAGCCCAAGCTGTTTCCGTCGATGCAGGCGATCAGCAATGTCTATGAAGAGGCGGTGCGCCAGGGCGGGGAAGACGCCAAGAAAATCAATCCTATGGAACTGTGGGACTTCCATTTCCTGCGCGAGATCGACGACACCGGTTTCATCGCCGATCTCTATAAGGATCAGAAGTAGGCCCTGCCACTACATTTAGCGGGATAAGTTTCAGCGGGGTTTGGTGGCCAGGAACGGCAGCCGCCCCGCCCATTTTTCACGCACCTCATCAGCATAATCCTTGCTGACCTGGTTCACCTTGGGGAAGTCGGCCTGCCAGTGATAGGGCCTGACCGCGTAGATGATGATGCGCGAGTTGGTCATGTCGCCGGATTCCCGCTTCCAGGGCGGCACCGTGGGGTCGAGATAGCCGGTCCAGCAGCCATCGATGATGTCGGTCTGGCTCTTGGGGTCCCAGCGCGTCGCCATCGCCCACATCACCTCGGCCGGGTTGGTGATGTCGATGTCGTCATCGACCACGATGGTCATGCGCCCCATGTAGGCGCC
>CBDUSV010000123.1:0-8160 GCA_965369885.1 uncultured bacterium | reverse complement strand
GGGTTAAATGGGGGGCGATGAGGGACTCGAACCCTCGACCCGCTGATTAAGAGTCAGCTGCTCTACCAACTGAGCTAATCGCCCGCGCCGGGGAGCCGTATAACAAAGCAGCCCCCCTTTGTCGATAGCGAGATGAGCGTATTTGGGGTGGGCGCGAAGGCGGCGGGCTAGGCCGCCCCTGATCTAGAGAGATTCGGCGTCGCCATAGCGCTCGATGACGATGTCGCGGTGGATGTAAACCCCGATCAACAGCCCGAAACTGAACAACAGGGTCAGCATCGAGGTGCCGCCATAGGAAATCAGCGGCAAGGGCACGCCGACCACCGGCACCAGGCCCATGACCATGGCCATGTTGATGAAGACGTAGAAGAAGAAGGTCGCCGTCACCCCGATGGCGATGAGGCGGCCGAACTGGTTGCGGCTGCGCAGCGCGATGGCGAAGCCATAGATCAGGATCAGAAAATAGAGGCCGAGCAGGAACAGCCCGCCAACGATGCCGAACTCCTCGGCCAGCATGGTGAAGATGAAATCGGTCTGCTTCTCGGGCAGGAAGTTGAGATGGCCCTGGCTGCCGAGCAGGAAGCCCTTGCCGAAAATACCGCCCGAACCCAGCGCGATCTTCGATTGTATGATGTGGTAGCCCGCCCCCAGGGGATCGCTCTCGGGGTTGAAGAAGGTCAGGATGCGCTGCTTCTGGTATTCGCGCAGGAACTGCCAGCCGATCGGGATCATCGCGAGGCCGGCGCCGAACACCACGGCGAACTTCCACAGCCTGACACCGGCCATGAAGAAGACCACGCCGGACACCAGCACCAGCATGCCGGCGGTGCCAAGATCGGGCTGGCGCAACACCAAAAGCATGGGCAGGACGACAAGGGCGAGCGGCCACAGCAGATAATGCGGCCGGGCGATCTCCTCGGCGCTGATCTTATGAAAATACCGCGCCAGCGCCAGGATCATCGCCACCTTCATGATTTCCGACGGCTGCAGGTTGATGAAGCCGAGGCTGAGCCAACGCTGTGCCCCCATGCCGGCGGCGCCGGCGACCTCCACCGCCACCAAGAGCGCCAGGGAGACAATGTAAAACGCATAGGCCGAGCGCAACCACAGGCGGATATCGATCAAGGCGACGGCGAACATGATGACCAGGCCGACGGCAAAACGCGCCATCTGGCGCGAGGCCCACGGGTCGAACGAGCCGTTTGCGGCGGAATAAAGCATGGCGAAACCGATGGTGGCGACGACTGAGATGATCACCACCAGGCCCCAATTGATCTGCCAGAACTTGTCCCTGATGGACATCTCGGCGTGGCTGACATGATCGAAACTCATGGCCCGCCCCCGCCCTCGCCCGCGCCTTGACCGCCAGTCCCGCCAGTCCCACCTTTGGGCCCGCCCTTGATCCGGGCGATTGCCGCGGCCACCCTGGTGGCGCCGCTGGCGGCGAGAGAGCCAACCGGCACCCGGCGCTGAACCTCGAGGAGAATGTCGCGGGCGACCGGCGCCGCCGCTTTTGATCCGCCACCGCCATGCTCGACCACCACGGCAATTGCGAAGCGCGGCGCCTCGACCGGGGCGAAACCGACGAACAACGCATGGTCGCGTTCGCGCCACGGGCGCTGATGGTTCTTGCGCAGGCCGCGCTGGCGTTCACCCATGGTGATGCGGCGCACCTGCGAGGTCCCGGTCTTGCCGGCCATGGCCATGCCGCGCTTTTTGATGCGCGCCCGGTAAGCGGTGCCGCGGCGCGAATTGCTCACCGCGTTCATCGCCGAACGGATGAATTTGAGGGAAGCCTGGGAGACCCCGATATCGGGGAACTCCGGGGTCTCGGCCCGATCCACGGCAATCATACCGCCATCGGCGCCGACCTCGCTGGCCGCCACGGCCTTGGCTTCATCGGTGGCCGTGGCCGCATCCTGGGACTTGCCGCCGCCTTCCGGGGAGACCAGGAACGGCGTGACCGCCTTGCCGCCATTGGCGATGCGCGCCGCCATCACCGCCAACTGCAACGGTGTCGTCAGCACGAAGCCCTGTCCAATGCCGGCCACCAGGGTCTCACCGCCCTGCCAGGGAACCCCGGTGACCGCCCGTTTCCAGCCCCGTGTCGGCATCAGACCGGGACGCTCGCCAGGAATATCGATGCCGAGCTTGGCGCCAAGACCGAAACGGTTGGCCATGGCCGAGATGCGGTCGACCCCGGTGCGCCGGGCGACGTCATAGAAATAGACGTCACAGGACTGCTGGATGCCCTTGAACATATCCAAACGGCCATGTCCGTGTTTCTTCCAGCAGTGGAAGCGGGACCTGCCGAGCTTGACGAAGCCGGGGCAATACACCGTGTGATCGGGGCCGATGATGCCGGCCTCCAGCGCCGCCAGCGCCACCATCATCTTGAAGGTCGAACCCGGTGAATATTGCCCGGCGATCGGCTTGTTGGTCAGCGGCGCCCGCGGGTGGTTGACAAGTTCGCGCCAATCCTTGGTGCTGATGCCGTTGGTGAAAAGGTTGGGATCGAAGCTCGGGGTCGACGCCATGGCCAACACCGCGCCGGTCTGAACATCGACCACCACGGTGGCGGCGCTCTCGGCGCCGAGACGCTCATGGGCGAACTTCTGCAGCCCCATGTCTATGGTCAGGGCGAGATCTCCGCCGGGTTCGCCAGGGTTGTGCTTGAGCTCGCGAACGACGCGGCCCAGGGCATTGACCTCGACCTGGCTCGATCCGGCCTTGCCGCGGAGCTTGAGGTCCTGGATTTTCTCGACCCCGTTCTTGCCGATACGGAAATCGGGCAATTCCAGCAGCGGCTCACCGGTGAGTTCCCGTTCCGACACGGCGGCGACATATCCCATGATATGGGCGGCGGCCTCGCCGAACGGATAGTTGCGCCGCCGGCCGACATCGATCATCACCCCAGGCAGGTTCGGGGCATTGACCTCGACGCGGGCGACTTCACGCCAGTTGAGGTTCTCGCGGACGGTGATCGGGACGAAGCGGCGCTTGCGCTTGACCTCGCGCAACACCCTGCGGCGATCGTAATCATTGATCGGGATGATGGTGCCGAGCTTGTCCAAGGTCTTGATGAGATCGGGGGTTTGCTCGGTGACGATGACGACGCGGTAGTTCTTCTCGTTGTCGGCCATGAGAACACCGCTGCGGTCCAGGATGCGCCCGCGCGGCGGCACCAAAAGGCGCAGATTGATGCGATTGTCCTCGGCCAGCATGCGGTAGCGCCGGGATTCGACGACCTGGAGGTAATACATCCGCCCAACCAATGCCGACAGCAGGACGAGCTTGGCCCCGCCCAGCACCAAGGCGCGGCGGGTGAAGGTCTTGTGTCGGCTATGGTCCCGGTACATCGGCCACGAAGATCTCGGCTGGGCGCGGCACAATCTGCTGGAGACGGCGCAATACCCAGCTTACCGGAGGATATAAGGCGACCGTCACCAGGAACTGGAACACCGCGGCGGGTGAGGAGATCAAGGCCCCCAACAACAACGAGTGAAGGACCCAATTCACCAGAACGGCAACGAAGGAGATCAACAGGAACCCCCACCACACGATCAGGAACGACTTGGCAAAGAAGAAACGCCGCTGCGAAAAGGCGATGCCATAGACCAGCAACAACACCACCGGATAGACCCCAAGGGGCGCGCCGCTGAGAACATCCTGAATCAATCCGATGACGAAGACGGCAGCGGGCGGCAACAGGCCGGGGCGGTGAATGACCCAGTAATAGACCGAGACCAGGCTCAACATCGGGACGATAAGGGCATAGCTCGGAATCGGCACCGGCACCATGGTGAGCAGAACCAGCATCACGGTCATGGTGAAAGGCACCAGGCTACGCGCATAGCGGTCGAGACGCTGCCACACGGTATCGTTCATGGCGCCGCCTTCCCCGCCCCGCCAGCCTCCGACGGTTCGTCCTTGCCTTGGAAGTCGATCAACCGCACATATTCCAGCCGGCTCCATTTGACGAAGGTACGTATCCGGGCCGAGCGGCCACGCACCGAGACGACGACGCCGATCGGCAGTCCCGGCGGCAGCGCATTGCCGTAACCCGAAGTGACGATACGCGCACCCACCGGCACCTTGCCCTTATCGGGCAGGAACACCAGCTGCGGCTGATTGGAATTGTCGCCGGCGAGGATGGCGTGGAGCCGGGTCTCCTCGATCACCACCGGAATTCGTGAATTCAGATCGGTCACCAGCAAAAGCCGCGACGAACGGCGGCCGGATTCCATCACCCGTCCCACCAGACCGTCGCCATTCACCGCCGGCTGGCCCTTGGCCACGCCTTCGCCGGTGCCGGCATTCAACAGCACGCTGCGCACGAACGGGCCACCGCCGTCGCCGATGACCCTGGCCGAGATGAAGCCATGGCGCGGGGTGGCGTTGAGGCTGTTGAGTTCGCGCAGGGAGGTGTTTTCGGCTTCGAGCTTGCGCGCCACCGAATGCCAGGCGTTGAGCCGTTCGACCTCTTGGCGCAGCCTTACGTTCTCCGAGCGCAACGCCGCCAAATCGCGAATGTGGCCAACAACCCCATCGACAAAGTCCACCGGCCGCGACAAGGCATCTAAAACCGGGGCAATGACATCGGAGGCCACCGTGCGGAAGCGCTGTTCCATCAAGGTGTCGGCCTTGCCGAGAAGCATCAAACCGAAGGCGGCGAGAACCAGGGACAGAAACGTAAAGCGCTGGACCAGCCCCTTCAAGGGGACGGCGAGGCGCGTGATCAATCCTTCTCTATCGTAATTCAACTTACCCTAGGCCCCGTGCGGTTTTGGCCTCCAACCATGCCGACAAATCCTGGGCCGGCAAATCCTGGACGCGGGACACCTCGGCGTTCAACCGCCTCAGTAGGCCGCGGCCAAGACGTTTTTCAAAGTCTTCATTTCCTCGAGCGCCCGGCCGGTCCCCAACACGACGCATGACAGCGGTTCGTCGGCGATCGATACCGGAAGCCCGGTGGAATGGCGCAACACGAAATCGAGGTTGCTCAACAGCGCGCCGCCACCGGTCAGCACGATGCCCTTATCGACGATGTCGGCGGCGAGTTCGGGCGCGGTATGTTCCAACGCCACCTTGACCGCCTCGATGATGGCGCTCACCGGCTCGGCCAGGCTTTCCGCGACCTGGCGTTCGCTCATCACCAGTTCCTTGGGCACGCCGTTCATTAAATCGCGGCCCTTGATCTCCATCACCCTGCCATCGCCATCGGCGGGCGGACAGGCGGACCCGATCTCCTTCTTGATGCGCTCGGCCGAACTTTCACCGACAAGTAGGTTATGGTTGCGGCGGATATAGGCGATGATCGATTCGTCCATCTTGTCGCCGCCGACCCGCACCGAGCGGGAAAAGACGATACCGCCGAGGGACAGCACCGCCACCTCGGTGGTGCCGCCGCCGACATCGACCACCATCGAACCGGTGGCCTCGGTGACCGGCAGCCCGGCGCCGATGGCCGCGGCCATGGGCTCTTCGATGAGGAAGACCCGCCGCGCCCCGGCGCTTTCCGCCGATTCCTGAATCGCCCTGCGTTCCACCGCCGTCGAGCCCGAAGGCACGCAAACGATGACCTGGGGACTGGCGAAGGACCGCCGGTGGTGAACCTTGCGGATGAAGTGCTTGATCATTTCCTCGGCGATCTCGAAATCGGCGATGACGCCGTCCCGCAGGGGCCGGATCGCCTCGATATTGCCGGGGGTGCGGCCAAGCATCATCTTGGCTTCGTCACCGACGGCAAGCACCTGTTGGCGGCCTTTTACATTGGCGATGGCGACCACGGACGGTTCGTTGAGAACGATGCCGCGCCCCTTGACATAGACCAAGGTGTTGGCGGTCCCCAAATCGATCGCCATATCCGCAGAAAGCCAGCCCAGAATTCTGGAAAACATTGGTCCTCACTTCATCTTTTGTGTTTCATACAGGCCGCGACTTGGCCGCCGCCCCGAATTGATATCACACCGCCCGCCTCATGCGGACAGCGCCGAAATCGACTTTTCACGTTGGGTCAACAGCTTGTTGAGTGCGTTGACATAGGCCCGCGCCGCGGCGACCAGGGTATCGGTGTCGGCGCCCTGGCCGTTGACCAAATGCTCATCCTCGACCAGGCGAACCGTGACCTCGGCCTGCGCATCGGTGCCCTGGGTCACGGCATGGACCTGGAACAAGGCAAGCTTGGCGTCGTGGGGGAACAGTTGCTTGACCGCCTTGAAAACCGCATCGACCGGCCCGTCGCCTTCGGCCTTGGTGGTCTTGACCTGGCCGTCGATCTCCAAGGAGAGCTCGGCGGTCTGGGGACCATCGGTGCCGCACACGACCTTGAGATGGTTCACCTTGACCCGGTCATTGGTGCGCACCACCTCGTCATCGACCAGGGCAATGATGTCCTCGTCGAAGATTTCCTTCTTCTTGTCGGCGAGCGCCTTGAAACGGCGGAAGGCGTCCTCCAGCGCGTTGTCGCCGACGTCGAAACCCAATTCCGCGAGCTTGGCGCGGAAGGCGTGGCGGCCCGAATGCTTGCCCATGACCAGCGATGACTTGGTCAGGCCGATGGATTCGGGGCGCATGATCTCGTAGGTGCCGGCATGTTTGAGCATGCCATGCTGGTGGATGCCGGATTCGTGGGCGAAGGCATTGGCGCCGACGATCGCCTTGTTGGGCTGGACCACGAAGCCGGTGACCGCCGAGACCAGGCGCGAGGCCTTGATGATGGCCTCGGTCTTGATGCCGCACTGGAACGGCAACAGATCCTGGCGCGTGCCGATCGTCATCACCACTTCTTCGAGGGCGGCATTGCCGGCGCGCTCGCCGAGGCCGTTGATGGTGCATTCGATCTGGCGCGCGCCGACGGCCACCGCCGCCAGCGAGTTGGCCACGGCCAAACCCAGATCATTGTGGCAATGCACGGAAATCGTGGCCTTGTCGATGTTGGGAACCCGGTTGATCACAAGGGAGATGAGCTCGGCGAACTCCGCCGGCACCGCATAGCCCACGGTGTCGGGGATGTTGATGGTGGTGGCCCCCGCCTTGATCGCCGATTCGATGGTGCGGCACAGGAAATCGGGCTCGGAACGCGAGCCGTCCTCGCAGCTCCATTCCACATCGTCGCAATGGTTGCGCGCCCGTGTCACGCTATCGATCACCGCCTGGTGCACTTCTTCCGGCGACATCTGAAGCTTGTATTCCATATGCAGCGCGCTGGTGGAGATGAAGGTATGGATGCGCTTGCGCTTGGCCGGCTTCAAGGCCTCGGCGCAACGGTCGATATCGGCGTCATGGGCCCGGGCGAGACCGCAGATGATCGCGTTCTTGGCTGCCCGTGCGACCTCGTGCACCGCCTCGAAATCACCGTTCGATGCGATGGGAAAGCCGGCCTCGATGACATCGACGCCAAGTTCCTCGAGGACCCGGGCGATGCGCAGTTTTTCCTCTATATTCATCGACGCGCCCGGCGATTGCTCGCCGTCGCGCAAGGTTGTGTCGAAAATGACGACCTTGTTGTTGTCCTGTCTCTTGCTCATTTCATCGGTCCTTTGCCGCGATCCAAGTTGTTGGTGAAGCTGTCCCCTGAATAGCGACCATTGACGATATGGGTCGGTTCAGGGGCGCCTAAGTCGCAGCACCTCTCCGCCGAGGAGCAAGATGGAAGGGGAAGCCGACAGCAACGGCTGAAGCGCACGGCAAGCCCACGGACCCTCGGAAAGTCCGCCGAAATCACCCCGTGCCCAACCAGAAATCGGGCCTGCTGCCGGGGCCGTCTTCACAACCCCTTCAGAGACAGCGCGCATGTGCCGTTAATCCTTTGCCGCCATAGCCTTATGGCTCTTTCGTCCAATTCCTTAACCAGTCATGGTTAAAGATTGATAAACATCCCGAAAAGATGGTTAACGCTTTTTGTTTACGCCTTTTTCCAGTACCACTCCAATATTCATTTAATAAAAGTAAAAAAATTCTCAATAGCCAATTCAAGGCTGGGGGTCCCGGGCCGGATATGCCCGGCGCGGGCGGTACCAACTCACATGTCTTGGGCGGGACCGGGGCCGAGGCTTAGGGTCTGGACTCATAAAGGGTTGTGGTGCTGGCGGCCCAGGGATCATGACCGGCCAAGTACCCACTTTCACAATTCGGTATGACGCAGGACGGTCTGCCATG
>CBDUSV010000122.1:0-8213 GCA_965369885.1 uncultured bacterium | reverse complement strand
TTCCAGCTTGATCGAACCGGCGACCTGCTTCATCGCCTTGGTCTGCGCCGCCGATCCGACGCGGCTGACCGACAGCCCGACATTCACCGCCGGGCGCACGCCCTTATAGAACAGGTCGGTTTCCAAGAAGATCTGGCCGTCGGTGATCGAGATCACATTGGTCGGGATATAGGCCGACACGTCGCCGGCCTGGGTCTCGATGATGGGCAGCGCCGTCAGCGAGCCCGAGCCATATTCCTCGCTGAGCTTGGCGGCGCGCTCGAGCAGGCGCGAATGGAGATAGAACACATCGCCGGGATAGGCCTCGCGCCCCGGCGGACGGCGCAACAGCAACGACATCTGGCGGTAGGCCACCGCATGTTTCGACAGATCGTCGTAAATGATCAACGCGTGCATGCCGTTGTCGCGGAAATACTCGCCCATGGTGCAGGCGGAATAAGGCGCGAGGAACTGCATCGGCGCCGGCTCCGAGGCGGTGGCGGCGACGACGATGGAATATTCCATGGCGCCGTTTTCCTCGAGGGTCTTGACGATCTGCGCCACCGTCGAGCGCTTCTGGCCGATGGCGACGTAAATGCAATAGAGCTTGCGGGATTCGTCGCCGGTGGCATTGACATTCTTTTGATTGATGATGGTGTCGATGGCGATGGCGGTCTTGCCGGTCTGGCGGTCGCCGATGATGAGCTCGCGCTGGCCGCGGCCGATGGGGATCAGGCTGTCGATGGCCTTGATGCCGGTCTGCATGGATTCGTGAACCGATTGGCGCGGAATGATGCCCGGCGCCTTGACTTCGATGCGGCTGCGCTCGTCGGCCTTGATCTCGCCCTTGCCGTCGATGGGATTGCCCAGGGCATCGACCACCCGGCCCAGCAGGTCCTTGCCGACCGGAACATCGACGATGGCGCTGGTGCGCTTGACGGTGTCGCCCTCGCGGATCGAACGGTCATCGCCGAAGATGACGACGCCGACATTGTCGGCCTCGAGATTGAGGGTCATGCCCTTGACGCCGCCGGGGAACTCCACCATCTCGCCGGCCTGGACATTGTCGAGGCCATAGATGCGGGCGATGCCGTCGCCAACCGATAGCACTTCGCCGACCTCGGCGACCTCGGCCTCGTCGCCGAATTCGGCGATCTGTTTTTTGAGTATCGCGGAAATTTCCGCCGGACGGATATCCATCAGCCAATCCCTTTCATGGCAAGCTGGAGCTTGAGCAATTTGGTGCGTAAGGAGGTGTCGATCATCTTCGATCCGACCTTGACGATGAGCCCGCCGAGCAAAGAGGCATCGACACGGGCATCGACGGTGACGGTTTGCCCCATGGCCGATTTCAGCGCCTGGGCCACATCATCGGTGTGCTTGGGGCTCAATTCGGTGGCCGACGTCACCTCGGCGGTAATCTCGCCGCGGTGTTGGGCCAACAGGGCAAGATAGCTGGCGATCATGCCGTCGAGGGCGCCAAGGCGGCGGTTTGAGGCAATGAAGCCGAGAAAACGCCCGGTCAGATCATCCATCCCGGCCTGTTGCGCCAAGGCGCCCAACGCCTTGACATGGTCGTGGCGCGAGATCACCGGGCTCAGGATGGCGCGGCGAAGATCAGCGCTTTCGGCCATCATCGCCCTCAGGCTGCGGAGGTCATCGGCCACCGCGTCGAGCCGCTTGCCGGTCTCGGCAAGTTCAAACAATGCGGTGGCGTAGCGACCGGCAAGCCCGGTTGCGTATCGCGTTTCGGCTGGCACCTGGGATGAGCTCCAAAAATCTTAAGATAAGGGCCGGAATTGGCAGAAATTCAGGCAAAACGGCCCGCCCCCCGGGAGGCGTGGCTTAGGTAACATACTCACATAAACCATGCAATAGATGACCCGGATTGAGCCCAATTCTAAAGGAAACTATAGGGGTCGATATCAACCTGGAGACGCACCGAACGCGGCAGCTTGAGGGCGCCGAGCCAGGCGCCCAGGGTGGGCTGGAGACGCGTTTGGCGGCCGCCCTTGACCAGGAAGCGGCGGCGGTGGCGGCCCCTGAGAAACGACAAGGGCGCCGGCGCCGGCCCGAGCACCGCGAAATCAGGTCCCCGGGGCGCGGTGCGGGCGAGCTTACGGGCCCAGCGGTCAACCTCATCCTCTTGGGGACTTGACAGGATCAGCGCCGCCAGCCTGCCGAATGGCGGCATTCCGGCATCCTGACGCGCCTTGACTTCGGCGCCGAGGAAGGCCTCGCGGTCGCCGCTGGCCAGGGCCTGCATGACTTGATGGCCGGGGTCATAGGTCTGCAACAAGACCTCGCCGGGCTCACGGCCACGGCCGGCGCGCCCGGCGACCTGGGCCAAGAGCTGATAGGTGCGCTCGGTCGCCCGGAGATCGCCGCCGGCAAGGCCGAGATCGGCATCGACGACGCCGACCAGGGTGAGGAGCGGGAAATGATGGCCCTTGGCCATGATCTGGGTGCCGATCAGGATATCGATCTCATGGCGGGAGACCCGGGCCACCAGTTTGGCGGCGGCGTCGAGGCCGGCCAGGGTGTCGGACGCCATGATCTCAAGCCGCGCATCGGGGAACAGCGCCGTGACCTCCTCGGCCAGGCGTTCGACGCCGGGCCCGCAGGCCGCCCAGGCCTCGGTCGCGCTGCAATGGGGGCAGCTTTCGGGCAGGCTCATGGTGTAATCGCAATGGTGGCAGGCGAGACGGTCCTGGAAGCGGTGCTCGACCAGCCAGGCCGAACAATTGGGGCATTTCAACCGGTGCCCGCAGCCCCGGCACAGCGTCAGCGGCGCATAGCCCCTGCGGTTGAGGAACAGCATGGCCTGGCGGCGCTCCCCTAAGGTGTGTTCCAGGGCTTGGCGCAGGCTGGGCGACAGCCAGCACCCCCGGGGCGGCACGTCGGTGCGCATATCGACCAGATGGATGGCCGGCAGCTCGGCGCCGCCATGGCGGTCGGGCAGGTGCAAGTGCCGGTAGCGCCCGTCCCGCACATTGGTCACGGTCTCAAGCGACGGCGTCGCCGAAACCAGGATGGTGGGGATTTCGCCCAAGCGCGCGCGCACCACCGCCATGTCGCGGGCGTTATAAAGCACCCCTTCTTCCTGCTTGAACGAGCCGTCATGTTCCTCGTCGATGATGATCAGGCCCAAATCGCGGAATGGCAGATAGAGCGCCGAGCGCGCGCCCACCACCACCTGGGCCGCACCCTCGGCCACCGCGCGCCAGGTCACCCGGCGCTGGCGTTGCCCCAGATCCGAATGCCATTGCGCCGGCGCCACCCCAAACCGCGCCCGGAAGCGTTCGAGCCACTGCGCCGTCAAGGCAATCTCTGGCAGCAGCACCAGCACCTGGCGGCCCCGGGCCACCGCCGCCGCCACCGCCTCGAGATAGACCTCGGTCTTGCCCGACCCGGTGACCCCTTCCAACAGGGTGACACTGAAGCCATCACTGTCTTCGCCATCACCCGCCGCCGGTTCGGTGACACGCGCACTGAGCGCCTCGGCGGAAGCGGCCTGGCGCGGCGACAGGGTCACGCCCTTGCGGCACCAATCGGGCGCAGCGAAGGGCGCCGGCGGCGCCATCTCGATGGTCATCAGGGCGCCGGCTTTTTTGAGGCCATGGACCACGCCGGCGCCGGTGGCGGCCTCCCGGGTCAATTCGGCCATGGCCAGCGGCGGGCCGTCGGCAAGGATGGCAAGCACCCGTGTCCGCGCCGGGGTCATGCGGAAGCCTTGCCGCGGTTGCCAGGGCGTCACCGGGGCAAAGGCGGTGACGGTCTTGGGCGGCGCCAGGGCCTGGGGAACGTTCAGGGTCATGCGCAGCACCGCGCCCACAGGCGTCATGGTGTAGGACGCGACCCATTCGATGAAACGGCGGTGGATGGCGCCAAGCGGGTGAAGATCGAACTTTTCCACCACATCGCGGAGACGGATCGGCTTGGATGGGGTGGCGGTGGCGGTGGCGGTAGTGGCTTTCGGTGCATCCCACACCACGCCGATGACCTCGCGGCCGCCGAGGGGAACCCGGACATAGTCGCCGGGCGCCAGATCAAGGCCGGGGGCCGTGCGGTAATCGAAGGCGGCGCCGACCGGGACCGGCAGCAGCACGCCGACGCGCCCGCAATCTTGTTCCGGGCCCGAAAGGCTGTCCTCGGAACTGGCATGGGCGGGCGGCATGGGCTACACTTTAACCGCGGGGCCCGGCCGGCGCCAATGGAACCTATGCCAGCCGGCATGGATTGTTTTTAAGCTGTGCACTCATTTTTTAAGGGTTTGGGAGAGACCATGAAGTTCTTCATCGACACCGCCGATATCGGCGAAATCCGTGACCTGGCGGCGACCGGCCTGCTTGACGGCGCCACCACCAACCCGTCCCTGATCGCCAAGAACGGTGGTGATTTCACCGACATCATCCGCGAGATTTGTTCCATCGTTCCCGGCCCGGTCTCGGCCGAGGTCACCGCCATCGATGCCGATACCATGATCACCGAGGGCCGCAAGCTCGCCGCGCTGGCGGACAATGTCACCATCAAGGTGCCGCTGACGCCGGATGGGCTGCGTGCCTGCAAGACGCTGTCCGACGAAGGCACCATGGTCAATGTCACGCTGTGTTTCTCGCCGGGCCAGGCCATCCTTGCCGCCAAGGCCGGGGCCAGCTTCGTCTCGCCCTTCGTCGGGCGTCTCGACGACATCAGCCAGGACGGGCTTGGGCTGATCGCCGAGATCTGCCAGATCTACCGCCAGTACGACAATTTCACCACCGAAGTGCTGGTGGCCTCGGTCCGTCATCCCCTCCATGTCATCGAAGCGGCCAAGCTCGGCGCCCATGTCGTCACCCTGCCGCCCAAGGTGCTGCGCCAGCTCTATCACCACCCGCTGACCGACAAGGGCCTTGCCGCCTTCCTGGCCGATTGGGAGAAGACCGGCCAATCGATCCTTAATCCCAAGCCGGTTGCCGCCGAATGACCCAGCGTCCCAAGGATACCGCCATTGCCGAACCCCCCCGGGCGGCCAAGGCCACCAAGGCTCAGGTCGTCAGCTATCTGCAACAGCACCCTGAATTCCTTGTCAAGAATCCCGATGTGCTGAAGGATATGTTGCCGCCTGAGCGAAGCCATGGCGATGGCGTGGTCGATCTTCAGAGCTTCCTGGTCGAAAAGCTGCGCGATGAGAACCAGTTGCTGGCGAAACGCCATGACGATCTGATTTCGACCAGCCGCGCCAACATGACCAGCCAGATGCGGGTGCATTCCGGCATCCTCGCCCTGTTGGAGGTCAAGTCTTTCCGCAAGCTGATCGAGGCGGTGACCACCGATCTCGCGGTGCATCTCGATGTCGACGCGGTTTCGATCTGTGTCGAGGCCAATGAGGAGCCGTCGGCGGCGCGCACCAAGATCGCCGGCGTGCGCATGTTGGAGCCCGGCGACGTCGACCGCATATTGGGCAAGGGCCGCGACATCGAGCTTCATGCCGATATCGAGGGCGACCCGTTGATCTATGGCGCCGCCACCGGGCTGGTGTGCTCCGAGGCCCTGCTGCGCCTCCATCCCAACCCCCAGGTGCCGACCGGGCTGTTGGCGCTGGGCTCGCGCAACCGCGGACGGTTCGACCCGGGACAGGGCACGGAGCTTCTGATCTTCCTGGCCCGCAGCCTCGACCACTGCATCCGCACATGGCTCGGCCTGCCCCCCAACTGACCACCGATCCGGCGCTGATCGCCGCCATTGATGAGTGGCGCGCCTGGCTGCGCGCGGAGAAGCGCGCCGCCGCCAACACCACCGCCGCCTATGACCGCGATTTGGCGGCCTTCCTCAAATTCCTTGCCAACCATCTTGGCGGCTCGCCGGGGCTTTCCGACCTCGGCAATCTCAGGCCCGCCGATTTCCGCAGCTATCTCGCTTACCGCGCCAATTCGGGCCAGGCCCGGAGCTCGACGGCGCGGGCGCTGTCGACCCTGCGCGGTTTCTTCCGCCGCTTGCAGCGCCAGGGATTGATCGACAATCCGGCGATCGGAAGGGTGCGCACCCCCAAGGTGCCCCACGCCGTGCCCAAGCCCTTGTCGGTGGCCCAGGCCCGCGATGTCATCGGTGGGCTGCCTCAGCCCGGCGCCCAACCCTGGATCGCCAAGCGCGACACCGCGCTTTTGATGCTGCTCTATGGCTGTGGCTTGCGCATCGGCGAGGCCCTCGGCCTCAATGGCGCCGACGCGCCGACGACCGGCAGCATGGTCATCACCGGCAAAGGGGCCAAACAGCGCGTGGTGCCGGTGCTGCCCGCCGTGATTCAGGCGGTCAAGGATTACCGCGCCACCTGTCCCTTCCCGTTGGCGCCGGACGGTCCGTTGTTCATAGGCATTCGCGGCAAACGGCTCAACCCCGGGGTGGTGCAGAAGACCGTGCGGGGGCTGCGCGCATCCCTGGGCCTGCCGGAAACCGCAACCCCCCATGCGCTGCGCCACAGCTTCGCCACCCATTTGCTGGAAAGCGGCGGCGATCTTCGCACCATCCAGGAACTGCTGGGCCACGCGTCGCTCTCCACCACCCAGCGCTACACCGCCGTCGACAGCACCCGGCTACGCGCCGCCCACCGCTCGGCCCATCCCCGGGCCCGGGGCTAGGGTCATGACTGAGACTTCTCTCACCTCCGAGGCGGCGATACGGCTCGGTGTCTTCGCGGGGGTGTTCGCGATCATGGTGTTGTGGGAGATCGCGGCGCCACGGCGGGAGCTTTCGATCTCGCGCTGGCATCGTTGGCCTTCCAATCTGGGCATCGTCGTCTTCAACACGGTGCTGCTACGCATTGCAGTGCCCACCGCCGCCGTCGGTCTGGCGGTGATCGCGGACGCGCGCGGCTGGGGGCTGCTCAACAACCTGCAAACGTACTGGTGGCTCGCCGTCCTGGTCTCGGTGGTGCTCCTCGATCTCGCAATTTATCTCCAGCATGTCATGTTCCACGCGGTGCCGGTGCTGTGGCGTCTGCACCGCATGCACCACGCCGATCTCGATTTTGACGTCACCACCGGGGCGCGCTTCCATCCCATCGAAATCCTGCTGTCCATGGGGATCAAGACCGCCGTGGTGGTGGCATTGGGCCCACCGGCGGCCGCCGTGCTGATCTTCGAGGTCCTGCTGAACGCCACCGCCATGTTCAACCACGGCAATGTCCGCATCCCACCCGCCATCGACCGGACGCTGCGCTGGTTTGTCGTCACGCCGGACATGCACCGGGTCCACCATTCGATCACCCCCCGGGAGGCCAACAGCAATTTCGGCTTCAACCTGCCGTGGTGGGACCGATTGCTCGGCACCTATCGCGCCCAGCCCGCCCTTGGACACGACGTCATGATCATCGGCATCGATCAATTCCGCACCAAGCGCGACCTTGCCCTCGACCGCATGCTGGCCCAGCCCTTCCAGGGCCCCACCGGCCGCTACCCCATCAACCGCCCCATCGACCGCCAGGACGAGGCCGGGAAATAGCTTCACATAGCCTGCAATTTCCGGTTATAGTCATTCCCATCAGCAATCAGTAGTAGAGTGCCCGCCCCGCGCCCTTTGCGGCATCCGGGGTGGCTGGGTTAATCGTGGAGGTGGGAATGCCACGGACCTTGCGGATTGTTGTTGCCCTTGTGGTTGTCGCCGGCATAGCGTTGTACGCAGCGCTGACCCTGCTCGAGCGGCCAACGCGGCAAGACCTGGTCATCACGACCGGAACCCAGGGCGGGACCTACATACGGGTCGGCAAGCAAATGAAACGGGTCCTGGAGGAGTACCCGGGTAAGGCGATCGGGAAGGTTCGTTCCATCGCAAGTGCCGGCACGGTCGAAAACATCGACCGCCTTGTATCCTCTGAGGCCGATATCGCGCTCGTCGTCGGGCCGGTATTCGCCAGCGACCCGCGCCGCCACGATATTCGGGCGCTGATGGCGCTATACACCGACTTCCTGCAAATCGTGGTGCGAAAGAACGCATCGGTCGCAAGCCTCCATGATCTGAAAGGCAAGCGCATTTACGTCGGCGCGGATAAAAGCGGCACCAAATGGGTTGCGGCCCGGATTCTTGGCACCGCCGGTATCGACGAATCCGACTATTCCAGGGTGAAGATAAAGAGCTTTCAAGAAGCGGCAGCGAAACTGCGGTCGGGAGAAGCGGATGCAGCTTTCTTTATGGCCGGCACGCCGGCAAATGCCGTGTCTGATGTCCTCGGCTCGGGGTGCTGTACCCTTCTGGACCTG
>CBDUSV010000121.1:0-8261 GCA_965369885.1 uncultured bacterium | reverse complement strand
CACCGTCACCTATACGCCGAACGCCGGCTTCAGCGGCGCCGACAGCTTCACCTACTCCATCGGTGATGGCCGCGGCGGTGCCGCCACCGCGCTGGTCGCGGTGACCGTGACGCCGGGTGAGTCCTTGCCTCTGGCGCCCAGCAATGTCTCGGCCGATGACGGCGGCAGCGGCAATGTGATGGTGAGTTGGTCCGACAACAGCGCCAACGAGGACGGCTTCGAGGTCCAACGCCAGATCTACCACAGCAAGCGTGGCGTCTGGAACCGGACCAAAATCGTCGCCACCACCGGCACCGACGTCCAGTCCTATGTGGACACCATCCGGCGCAACGGCAGCTACCGTTACCGGGTCCGGTCCGCGAATGGCGCCGGCGCCTCGGCCTGGAGCGCCTGGACACAGGTGGGCATGAACAGCATCATCAAGGGCAACACCAAAACCGCGTGTAAGGGCCCGAACTGTTAGTCTGGGCAGAACAACCGGCGGGGGTTGGGTCTATATGACTTGATCCCTGCCGGCCCTTCCCCTTCCTAGCCCTGGCCTAGCCCTGGCCCTTTCCTCTCCTTCAACCCACCGCAACGCAAAGGCCCCGAAGCCGGTTGGCATCAGGGCCTTTTTCCATGGTCGGTGGGAATTGGTAGCGGAGGGCGGACTCGAACCGCCGACACGCGGATTATGATTCCGCTGCTCTAACCAACTGAGCTACTCCGCCCCAAATCAAGGCCACGCCTATAGGACCGGGCCGTGCGCCTGTCAAGACCGCTGTGGCGACTGAACCCCCAACATGCCCCTAGATGATCGCCGACGGGGTCGCCGGGACGCCGGCGCCATCGCTTGCCCCTGCCCCGGCGCCGCCGGAGAACCGGGAATTGGGGTTGTACCAGGTGGCGTAGTCCTGGGAGCGGATCTCGGTGAGAAGCGCATGGTGGTCGGGCATGGTTTCCAGCAACCGGTTGCGGCGTGTCATCACCCGGCGGCAATAGTCCTGATAATCCGCCTCCGACACCGCGCCCTCCATGGGATAGGTGATGTCGTCGAAAAAGCCCTTGCCGGCGAGGATGCAGATATAGTTCCAGTTCTCGAACATGGGGTAGCGCTCATGGATATCAAGGGCGCTGGGGACCTTGTGTTTCCACAGTTCCAAGCGCTCGGTCAGGCTGTCGGACTTCTTGACGTCATGGCGCGACGCCAGCCAGAACGGCGTGTCAGTGCGGTTCGACATCAGGTAATGCATGGTGATGAAGTCGCGGATGTCCTCGTAAAGATATTTGGTGAGCTTGTTGTAGGCATCGGCCAGCACCGGGCTTATCGCCTTGTCGGGGAAATGGTCGACGAACCAACGGATCGCCATCTGGGTGAAGTGAATCGACGTCGATTCCAGGGGCTCGATGAAGCCGCCGGCGAGACCGATGGCGAGGCAATTGTTGACCCAGTTGCGCCGCGACCGGCCGATGCGCATGGCTAGCACCTTGGGCTCCATCCCGGAATCCGTAAGACCGAGATGGGCGAGATATTCGTCCGTGGCTTCTTGGTCGGTGGCGAACTGGGACGAGAACACATAGCCGGTGCCAAGCCGCGTATATAGCGGCACGTTCCACATCCAGCCGGAATTGAGCCCGGTGGACGAGGTATAAGGCGCGACGCGGCCTTCCTCGGCATAAGGGATCTGCAGCGCCAAGGCGCGGTCGCACAACAACCAGTCGCCATAGGGAAGGAACGGCTCCTTCAAGGTCTCGTTGATGATGAGGCCACGGAAACCGGTGCAGTCGATGACGAACTCGATGGGGTGCTCGCCGCCTTCCCGCAGAGTCAGCGACTTGACCCAACCGCGCTCATCCAGATTGACCGCATCGACATCGTCTCGGATGTGCTTGACCCCGAGGCCGGTGGCGTATTCGCCGAGATACGCCGCCACCAGGGTCGCGTCCATGTGATAGGCATAGGGGAAGGCGCCGCCATTGAAATCCTTGGCATCGAAGGTACGGGGCGCCTTGAATTGCTCGATCATGGCCAAGGACGGCACCACCGAATGGACGAAGGAGGGCTGGCCGCCCTTCTTGCCCACCTTGTTGTAGTAGTACGCCAGGTGCGAGCCATAAAGGTAACCCGGCGCCTCGAACGGGTGGAAGAAGGTGTTGGGCGCACCCTCCCTGGTGTGGTCCCAGTTGGAGAACTTGACCGCGCCCTTGAACGAGCCGTTGCAGCGCTTGATGAAATCCTTCTCGTCGATCTTCAAAAGGCTGAGGGTGATCCCCATGCTGACGGTGGTGGCCTCGCCGACACCGACGGTGGGAATCGACGGCGATTCGATCAGGGTGATGTTGATGCCGGGGCCTTCGCTGCGGCCATTGAGCGCGACTTGGAGGATAGAGGCTGCAAGCCAGCCGGCGGTGCCGCCGCCGACGATGGTGATGTTCTCGACGTGATTGGTCATTTCAAAATCCATTATCCCTGACTGCGCCCGCCCCACAAACTAACATGTCCCACAATGTGCAGGGAAGAGCCGGCCCGGGGAAAAGCCGCTCTCTAGCCCGCGAAATGACCTGAATTGAGGGCGAATTCAGCTTATGGAGGGCGCGATCCAACCGCCGCCGAGAAGCCTTGTTCCGTCATAGAAGACGCAGGCCTGGCCCGGCGAGACGCCATATTCAGGGCGGGTGAGCTCCACCTCGGCGCTGTCGCCGCCGCCTGCCCGGAGACGCGCCGGAACCGGGTCCTGGGTCGAACGCAGCTTGACCGTGACGTCGAGCTCACATCCGGCAAAATCCCCGTCGCCCAGCCAATTGACGCCGGCAAGGTGAATGCGGCTGCGCGCCAAGGCCTCTCTGGGGCCAACCGTTAGCCGGGCAGCTCCGGGATCGATCCCGACGACATAAAGCGGCGCCTCACTGGCAATACCAAGGCCGCGGCGCTGGCCCACGGTGTAGTGGATGACGCCCCGGTGGCGGCCAACAACCCTGCCGTCCACATGGACGATGTCGCCCGGCTTCTCGGCGCCGGGGCGGAGCTTGGCAATGACATCGCCATAGCGTCCCCCGGGCACGAAACAGATGTCCTGGCTGTCGGGCTTTTCGGCAACGTCGAGGCCGAAGCGCTGGGCCAGCGCCCTGGTCTCGTCCTTATCGGCGACGGCGCCTAAGGGAAAGCGCAGGAATTCGAGCTGATCGCGGGTGGTGGCGAACAGAAAATAGCTCTGGTCGCGGGTAGGATCGGCGGCGCGGTGGAGCTCGGGCCCATCCGCGCCCTGGCGGCGATCGATATAGTGGCCGGTGGCGAGCACATCGGCGCCGAGATCACGCGCGGTCTGCAAAAGATCGGTGAACTTGACGCCCTGGTTGCAGCGCACGCAGGGGATCGGGGTCTCACCCCTGAGATAGGCATCGGCGAAATCCTCGATCACGCTGTCGCGGAAGCGGCGTTCGTAATCCAGCACATAATGGGGGATGCCGATGCTGGCCGCGACCCGGCCGGCGTCATGGATGTCCTGGCCGGCGCAGCACGCGCCCTTGCGGCCCTGGGCGGCCCCATGGTCGTAAAGCTGCAGGGTGATGCCGATGACCTCATAGCCCTGGTCCGCCAGCAACGCGGCGGTGGCGGACGAATCGACCCCGCCCGACATCGCCACCACCACCCGCGTCGCGGCGGGGGCCTTGGCAAGGCCGAGGGAATTGACGGCGCTTTCGCTGACCATACTCATGGGGCGAATATAGGTGCTCCCGGCGGAGGTGCAACCGCAGTGGTGCCGTTACGCCGCGGCGAGGCCCATGTCCCAGAACGCGGCCTCCAGCACCGTCGCCTGGCGAAAGGTGGTGATGAGCCCCGGCATACGGCCGCCATCCCCGGCCTTGGCGGCGTCACCATCGAAGCCGGCGCGGCGACGCGCCAGACGGTCGATGTGGGCAACCTCGGCGCGGGCAACAGCCTGATAGTCCGCACCCGCATACATCTCGATCCAGGCGCGGTAGGGGCTGGCGCCAAGTGTTTCCGCCGGCTGGGCCGCAAGGGTGGTGCCGATTTCGGCATAACCGACAACACAGGGCGCCAGCGCCACATGGAGATCGAGGACATCGCCTCTGAGACCGCATTCGAGCACATAACGGGTATAGGCCAGGGTCTCCGGCGCCTCGGCCAAGGCCGCCATCTCCGCCTCAATGAGGCCCCAACCGGCGCAGAATTCCACATGGAGTCCCATTTCCACATCGACGATGGCCGCCAAAGCCTCGGATGCCTGGCCTATACCGGTGAGATCATCGGACTTGTAGGCGGCGAGCGCGTAAGCACGGGCAAGATGGATCAGGAACAAATAATCCTGGCCGAGATAATGGCGGAAGCAGGCCTCGGGCAGGGTACCGTCGCCGAGACCCTGGACAAAGGGATGGTCCACATAGGCGCGCCACTCCGCATCACAGTGCTGGCGCAACCGGGCGAACAGGGAGGTTTGGGCGTAAAGCTCCGTGGGTTCGGTCCCGGCCATTATCGCCCCTTCTCCGGCACCCTCTCAATCGGCGGCGAACATGTTGCGGGTTTCGGCGGGCAGGGCCACGGTGAGGCCGTCGAGTTCCTCGGTCATGGTGATCTGGCACCCGAGACGCGAAGTCCGGGTCAGGCCGAAGGCGAGATCGAGCATGTCCTCTTCGTCCTCGCTGGCATCGGCCAGGCGTTCATAATCTCCGCTATCGATGATGACATGGCAGGTGGTGCAGCACAGCGAGGCCTCGCACGCCCCTTCGATATCGATGCCGTTGGCCTGGGCAATTTCCAGGACCGAGCGGCCAACCGGCGCATCGACCAGGCGACTGCTACCGTCGCGTTGAATGAAGGTTAACTTGGGCACGGAAGAACTCCGAAAGTGGTTCTAGTTATTTGGCTACACACCCTTAGGTGGGGTTTCCATCATTGCGCCGGGGTGACGCCGGCTTTTTCCTCTTGGGCCGGGCCGCCGGATGACATGGCGCGCAGCCGGGTGACCTCGCGCACCACCTCATCGATGGCGAAATCGACCTCTTCGGCGGTGGTGAAGCGGCCGAGGCCGAAGCGCAGGGATGCATGGGCGGTGGCGTCATCGAGGCCGATGGCACGGAGCACGTAGGACGGCTCGATTGAGGCCGAGGTGCAGGCCGAGCCCGACGACACCGCCAGGTTGCGCAGCGCCGACATCAGGGATTCGGAATCGACGCCGAGAAAGCTGAGATTGAGGTTGCCGGCGACACGCTGGTCCAGCGTGCCGTTGACCAGGATACCGTCGAGCTGTCCGGTGATGCCGTCCTGGAGGCGCTGGCGCAATTCGACGAGCCGGCCGTGCTCGTCGGCCATGTCGGTCTCGGCGATGGCGCAGGCAGCGCCCATGGCGATGCACAGCGGCGCCGGCAGGGTGCCGGAGCGCAGGCCGCGTTCCTGGCCACCACCGTCGAACAAGGGCTCGAGGCGGACCCGGGGCCGGCGGCGCACATACAACACGCCGATGCCCATGGGCCCGTAAAACTTGTGGGCGGTGATGCTCATGAGATCAAGGTTCATGGCCTCCACATCGATGGGGATCTTGCCCACCGCCTGGGCCGCATCGGTGTGGAAGAAGGCGCCGTGGTCGCGGCACAACGCCCCGATCTCGGCCATCGGCTGGATCGTGCCGATCTCGTTGTTGACCGCCATGATGGTGACCAGCACCGTGCGGTCGTTGAAGGCCCGGGCCAGTTCGTCGAGATCGATCAGCCCGCCGGGGCCGACCTTAAGCCAGGTGATGTCGAAGCCCTCGCGCTCCAAGTGGTTTAGGCTTTCCAGCACGCATTTGTGTTCGGTGACGCAACTGATGATGTGGTTCTTCTTGACCTTGTAGAACCGCGCCGCGCCCTTGATCGCCAGATTGTTGGATTCGGTGGCGCCCGAAGTGAAGATGATCTCCTTGGCATCGGCGCCGATCAGGCCGGCGATCTGCTCGCGGGCCAGTTCCACCGCCGCCTCCGCTTCCCAGCCGAAGGCGTGGCTGCGCGAATGGGGGTTGCCGAATTTCTCCGAGAAATAGGGCATCATGGCGTCGAGCACCCGGGGATCGACCGGCGTCGTCGCCTGATAGTCGAGATAGACCGGAAGCTTGAGGGACTGGGCTGTCATCGTTGCTATATCCATCCTTCACGCCGCCGGCGCGGGTGCCGTGGCGCGGGTCCTAGCATAAAGCTTTCCCCAGGCCTCCGCCAAGCAATCGATGTCGCCCTCAGTGCTGTTCCAGCCCAGGCTGACCCTGATCGCAGCCGATGCCTCATGGTCGGGGACGCCCATGGCCGCCAACACATGGGACGGCGCCACCTTGCCCGACGAACACGCGGCGCCGGCGCTGACGGCAATGCCGCCAAGATCGAAGTCCATCACCTGGGTCTCGCTTGGCACCCCGGGCATGGCGATGCACGAGGTGTTGCCGAGGCGGCTTGAGCCGGCGCCGAACACTTTTGCCTGCCCGGTGATGGCGCGGACCCGGTCCTCGAAGCCGTCGCGTAAGCATTGAATTCGCTGGCCATGGCCGGGGGTCGCCACGTCCTCTGAGGCTTGGGCGCAAGCGGCGGAGAACCCCGCGATCGCGGCGACGTTTTCGGTGCCGCCGCGGCGGCCCCGTTCCTGGCCACCACCGCGGATCAAAGGTGTTACCGTCACCCCATCGCCGATGATCAGCGCGCCCACGCCCTTGGGCCCGCCGATCTTGTGGGCCGAGAGGCTCAGGAGATCGATGCCCATTTCCCCCATCGCCAGCGGGATCTTCCCCGCCCCCTGGACGGCGTCGCAATGGAGCCGGGCACCGAAGCGGTGAGCCAGGGCAGCAGCGGCCCCGATGGGTTGGATGGCCCCGGTCTCGTTGTTGGCCAGCATCACCGAAACCAGGGTGGTGGCAGCCTCGCTGCCGCCGGCCGCCATGGACCCCAGCATGGTCTCCAAGGCGCCAAGATCGATGACGCCATCGCCATCGACGGGAATGATCTCCGCATCCGGCGCGGCGTCGAGGACGCTGACATGCTCGACCGCCGAGACCATGACGCGGCCCCAGCCATGGAGCGCCAGATTGTTGGCTTCGGTGGCGCCGGAGGTGAAGATCACGCCTTCGGGTTCAGCCCCAGCAAGGGCGGCGACAGGGCCGCGGGCTTGCTCGATGATGTGGCGCGCTTCGCGGCCAAAACGGTGCACCGATGAGGGATTGCCCCAGCTTTGGGAAGCGGCCTCGATGGCATCGATGACCGCGGGCCGCATCGGTGTCGAGGCGTTGTAATCCAAATAGACGGCGCCATCCGTGGCGTCATCCCTGGCCTTGGACCCGGTCATGGCTATTCGGCGGCGGACGCCGCCTTGCGGTAGATCACGCCGGACATGCCGAGGACGCGCTTTTCGCAGACATCGGCCAGGGTCACGGAACTCAGGAACAGATGGATGTGATTGCCGAGTTCCTCCCACAGATCGTGGGTGATGCAGCGGCTCTTGTCGCCGATGCAGCCCTGGGGCGAACCGGGGGTACAGCGCGTGGTGCGGATCGGCTCATCAACGGCGAAAATGATGTCGGAGATTCGCGTGACCTCCGAAGGCTGGGCCAAAAGATAGCCGCCGCCGGGTCCACGCACACTACGCACCAGGCCGCCCTTGCGCAGCTTGGCGAACAGTTGCTCGAGATAGGAAAGCGAAATGTTTTGCCGCTGAGCGATCTCGCCCAGGGTGATGGGCTTGCCCGTGCTGCGGACCGTGAGGTCGGCCATGGCCATGACCGCATAGCGTCCCTTGGTGCTCAGTTTCATCGTGTTCTTCCTTTGTGTCTGGCTTATTCAGTTCTTTGGGTTCAGTTCTTGGGGGCTTCGGAGCCATGTTCTGGCATGTCCCCTGGCACATGATCGTCTTCCAGGCCGAGATCGAGTTTTTCACCGGCCTTTTCGAGTTGGCGCTCGGCCTCCTTGAGGCGGACATTGAGGCTGGTGACCTCGCCGCACAGCCCGTCGATGGCGCGGGCCACCGGATCGGGCAGACCCGCCGTCGGCGTGCCATAGGCACAGAAACCGTCATCGGACTTGCGTTCCTCGCGCGGGAGCACGGCGCGCGCCGGGATGCCCACCATGGTGCAGTTCGCCGGCACATCCTGGAGCACCACCGCGTTGGACCCGACCATGGCGCCGGCGCCGATGGTGACAGGCCCCAGGACCTGGGCCCCGGCACCGACGATGACCTTATCTTCGAGGGTGGGATGGCGCTTGCCCTTGTCGAGCGAAGTGCCGCCCAGGGTCACGCCCTGGTAAAGGGT
>CBDUSV010000120.1:0-8267 GCA_965369885.1 uncultured bacterium | reverse complement strand
TTCTCAGCTTTTTTGCGCTTTTGTTCACTTTTTTTTCTTAGCGCAGCAATTCGTTTGGTTGGCGAATGGTTGCCGAATGATTTCGCGCAACCCGGCGCAAACAAAAACACGGCCCGACCGGACCGTGTTTTTTAGATAAGGTATCTTGGCAACACATCATCGCAAATGGATGATGTAATTTTCAAAAATGGAATCGTACGTCAGTGGGTGACGACGTTTCCGCGTTCACCATCGGACTCGGTCGCGGCAACTTCCGCCGGTTCAATCCATTCGATGGGGACCAATGGCTTGGTCAAGGCAAGTTCTAAAATCCCGTCGACCGTTGCCACCGGGATGATCTCGAGAGAACGCTTGATGTTGTCCGGGACTTCGGCCAAATCCTTCTCATTGTCCATGGGAATGAGCACCGTCTTGAAGCGGCCACGGGCCGCGGCCAGCAGTTTCTCCTTGAGACCACCGATCGGCAAGAGCCGCCCGCGCAGGGTGATCTCGCCGGTCATCGCCACATCCTTGCGCACGGGAATGCCGGTCAGAACCGAGACCATCGACGTGATCATGGCGACGCCAGCCGAGGGGCCGTCCTTGGGGGTCGCGCCCTCGGGCACGTGGATATGGATGTCCTTCTTTTCGAACTGGGTCGGCTTGATGCCGAATTGGACCAAGCGCGAGCGGATATAGCTGCGCGCCGCCTGAACCGATTCCTTCATCACATCGCCAAGGGTACCGGTATGGGCGACATTGCCCTTGCCCGGCATGACCGCTGCCTCGATGGACAGGAGTTCGCCGCCAACCTCGGTCCAAGCCAGACCGGTGGTGATGCCGACCAGATCCTCATCCTCCATCTCGCCATAGCGGTAGCGCCTGACCCCAGCATAGGTCTTGAGGTTGCGCCGGGTGAGCTTGACCCGCTTGACCTTGCCGGAAACGATGTTCTTGATCACCTTGCGTGCCAGACTGGCGATCTCGCGCTCGAGATTCCGCACCCCGGCCTCGCGGGTGTAATAGCGGATCAGATCCAGCAGGGCATCGTCGGAGATCGACCACTCATCCTCTTTCAAGCCATGGGCCTTGAGTTGCTTGATGATGAGGTGGCGTTTGGCGATCTGGGCCTTTTCGTTCTCGGTATAGCCCGGAAGGCGGATGATCTCCATCCGATCCATCAAGGGCGGCGGCATGCGCAACGTATTCGCCGTGGTGATGAACATGACATCGGACAGGTCGTAATCGACCTCGAGATAATGGTCGTTGAAGGTCGAGTTCTGCTCCGGATCCAAAACCTCGAGCAAGGCGGATGACGGATCGCCGCGGAAGTCCGCGCCCAGCTTGTCGACTTCGTCAAGCAGGAACAGAGGGTTCGACGATTTTGCTTTCTTCATGCCCTGGACGATCTTGCCGGGCATCGAACCGATATAGGTGCGGCGATGGCCGCGAATTTCGGCCTCGTCGCGCACACCGCCAAGGGACATGCGCACGAAATTGCGCCCCGTCGCCCGGGCCACGGACTTACCCAGGGAGGTCTTGCCAACCCCAGGCGGTCCGACCAGGCACAGGATCGGGCCCTTGATCTTGGTGACCCGTTGCTGCACCGCCAGATATTCGAGAATGCGTTCCTTGACCTTTTCAAGGCCGTAATGATCGGCGTTGAGCACTTTTTCGGCCTGGGCAATGTCGCGCTTGATCCGGGTACGCTTGCGCCAAGGGATATTCAACAGCCAATCCAGATAGTTGCGCACCACCGTGGCCTCGGCCGACATCGGCCCCATGCTGCGAAGCTTTTTAAGCTCGGACGTGGCCTTCTCCCGGGCCTCCTGGGAAAAGCGGGTCTTCTTGATGCGCTCTTCAAGTTCGGAGACTTCGTCCTTGCCGTCTTCGGTCTCACCCAGTTCGGTCTGGATCGCCTTGAGCTGCTCGTTGAGATAGTACTCGCGCTGGGTCTTCTCCATTTGCCGCTTGACCCGGCCGCGGATCCGTTTCTCCACCTGCAGCACACCGATCTCGGATTCCATGTGGGCATAGACCTGCTCCAGCCGCTCGCTGACGGTCCCGACCTCCAGGAGTTCCTGTTTCTCGGACATCTTCAGCTCTAGATGCGAAGACACGGTATCGGCGAGCTTGCTGATATCGTCGATCTGGTTGATCGAAACCAGCACTTCCGGCGGGATTTTCTTGTTCAGCTTGATGTATTGCTCGAACTGGGAAATCACCGACCGGGACAGGGCCTCGATCTCACCGGTGGTGCCGAGGTTTTCTTCGAGAACTTCGACTTCGGCCTGGAAGAAAGCGTCATTTTCGACATAGTCGAGAATACGCACCCGTTGGCCACCTTCCACCAGCACCTTGACCGTGCCATCGGGAAGCTTGAGCAACTGCAACACCGTGCCCAAGGTGCCGACGGTATGAATGTCCTTGGACTCCGGGTCATCCTGGGACGCATTCTTCTGGGCCACAAGCAGGATCTGCTTGTCGTCCTTCATGACGTCATCAAGTGCGCGAACGGACTTTTCCCGGCCCACGAACAGGGGCACGATCATGTGGGGAAACACCACAATGTCACGTAAAGGTAATACCGGATACAGATCGCCCTTGGAGTTCTCTACCATGTTATCCCTTTTTTCCTGTCGACGGCCCCCGTTGCGGAGAAACCGTTAGCACCGATAACATCGGCAGTACGGGCCAAAATTCAAGGCCGCACCGCCAGGATCATTTCGCGCCACAGTCAGGCGCTGGACCCAACATCCTCGCGGCGGTCACCATATATATAGAGAGGCTTGGAGCGCCCTTCCACAACTTCGCTATTGACGACGATCTCTTCCACGCCTTCAAGGCCTGGAAGCTCGAACATGGGCTCAAGTAGGATATTCTCCAGAATCGAACGCAGCCCCCGGGCGCCGGTCTTGCGCTTGATTGCCTTCTTGGCGATTTCGACAAGAGCATCGGCGGAGAAATCAAGCTCGACCTCTTCCATCTCGAACAGCCGCTGATATTGCTTGACCAGGGCGTTCTTGGGCAGTGTTAGGATCTCCACCAGGGCTTCTTCGTCGAGATCATCCAAGGTCGCGACAACCGGCAAGCGGCCAACGAATTCCGGGATCAGGCCGAAGCGCAGGAGATCCTCGGGCTCTACACCGCGCAGGATATCGCCGGTCTGGCGATCCTCGGGCGCGCTGACATCGGCGCCGAAGCCGATCGAGGTTCCGCGGCCACGCTGGGAAATGATCTTGTCCAACCCGGAAAAAGCCCCGCCACAGATAAACAGGATATTGGTGGTGTCGACCTGGAGGAATTCCTGCTGCGGATGCTTGCGCCCGCCCTGGGGCGGCACCGACGCCACCGTGCCCTCCATGATCTTGAGAAGGGCCTGCTGCACACCTTCACCGGAGACGTCGCGGGTGATCGACGGGTTGTCGGACTTGCGCGAAATCTTGTCGACTTCGTCGATATAGACGATACCGCGCTGGGCGCGCTCGACATTGTAATCGGCGGACTGCAGAAGCTTGAGGATGATGTTCTCGACGTCCTCGCCGACATAACCGGCCTCGGTCAAGGTGGTGGCGTCGGCCATGGTGAAGGGAACATCCAGGATGCGCGCCAGGGTCTGGGCCAGAAGCGTCTTGCCGCAACCGGTGGGGCCGAGGAGCAGAATGTTGGATTTGGTGAGCTCGACATCATTGCTTTTCGAGCCATGGGCGAGACGCTTGTAATGATTGTGCACCGCCACCGACAACACGCGCTTGGCGTGATCCTGGCCAATGACATAATCGTTCAGAACCCCGAAAATTTCGCCCGGGGCCGGCACCCCATCCTGGGAGCGGACCAAGGAGGTCTTGTGCTCCTCGCGGATGATGTCCATGCACAATTCGACGCATTCATCGCAGATGAACACGGTGGGGCCCGCAATAAGCTTGCGCACCTCATGCTGGCTCTTGCCGCAGAAAGAGCAGTAGAGGGTGTTTCTTGAATCGCCGCCACTCGACTTGTTCATCTGAACTCCGCCTTACTACCCGGGACTTACTCCCCGGATTTTCATGTTAGCCACACCCTGGCCGGCCACACAATCAAAATTCAAGCCAACCGGCCAAACCTGAACTCAGGATGGAACCAACACCTTTTCCCACTCTACTTTTACGCCCAATGGGGGCCAGCGGTACGCAGCAAACAAAGCCATCAACATGGACTGGTGGAAATCTGAACCGCCAAAAACCCCGAATACGTTAACTTAAGCTAGCATCAACTATTCAAAAAAGCGTTAACGAGGGGTTAACGCCCTGTCAATCCCATCCCATCAAGCGTCATCCTTGTCCTTGATTTCATCGGCCTTGCGCTCGGTTACGACCTCATCGATGAGCCCGAATTCCTTGGCTTCCTCCGGGGTCATGAACTTGTCGCGGTCCACCGCGGTCTCGATGACTTCGACGCTTTGTCCGGTGTGGTTGGCATAAATGGCATTGAGGCGCGCGCGCAACGCCAGGATCTCCCGGGCCTGGATCTCGATATCGCTGGCCTGGCCCTGGATGCCGCCCGACGGCTGATGAATCATGAGCCGCGAGTTGGGCAGGCAATAGCGTTTGCCCTTGGCGCCTGCCGCCATCAACAAAGACCCCATGGACGCGGCCTGGCCGATACACACGGTCGAGACGTCGGGGCGGACATACTGCATGGTGTCGTAGATCGCCAGCCCCGAAGTCACCACCCCTCCCGGCGAATTGATATAGAACGAGATATCCTTGTTGGGGCTTTCCGCCTCGAGATACAGCAATTGCGCCGACACCAGGCTGGCCATGCCGTCCGAAACCGGCCCGACCAGAAAGATGATGCGTTCCTTGAGCAGGCGCGAAAAAATGTCGTAGGCGCGTTCACCGCGGTTGGTCTGCTCGACCACCATGGGAACCAGATTGTTCATATAGACTTCAGTCGGATCGCTCATAAAGCTTTCATCCTTGCTTGCCCCACCCGGTGGGGGTTCACCGCCACTGCCGCGGGCCATGTTGACCTAAACTGGGGGCCACGGTGGCATAAATGGCTATTTCTTGGGTTTTGCCGCCGCCTTCTTCTTTGATGGCTTTTTCTTGGCTGTCTTCTTTTCGCTTTCCGCCGGCGCGGCCTCATCACCATCCCCGTCGTCATCTTCCTTGAACAGATCCTCGGCGGAAACCTTGCGCTCCTCCACATTGGAGAGCTCGACGATGAAATCCACCACCTTGTCCTCCAGGATCGGCGCGCGCAGCGAGTTCATGGAAGTCGGGTTCTTCTGGTAGAACTCGAAAACCTTCTGCTCCTGGCCCGGAAAACGCTGGGCCTCGTCGGCGATGGCGTTGTTGATCTCGTCCTGGGTGACCAGAATGTTGTTGGTGCGGCCGATCTCGGACAGGAACAAGCCGAGGCGAATGCGGCGTTCGGCGATTTCACGGTATTCTGTGCGCAGTTCGTCCTCGCTTTTCCCCGCCAGTTCCTCCAACTCATCACCGCCTTTCTTGAGCTCCTCCTGAACGCCCTTCCAAATGCCCTCGAATTCCTTATCCACCAAGCCCTTAGGGACCGGGAAATCGCATTTGGTGGCCAGATTGTCGAGCAGCTTGCGCTTGAGGCGCATCCGCGAGATCGAGGCATATTCGCCCGTCAGCCGTTGGCGTACGGCGGTCTTGAAATCGTCCACATTCTCGAACTGCAGCCGCTTGGCGAAATCGTCATCGACGGTGACCGGTTTGGGGGTGCGCAGTTCCTTGACGTCGACGGTGAACTCGGCGTCCTTGCCGGCCAGTTCGGTGCTGGCGTAATCGTCGGGGAAGGTGACCTTGACCATGACCTGATCCCCCGCCTTGGCCCCGATCAAGGGCTCGACGAAGCCGGGGACGAAGCTGGTGGAGGACAGCTCCAACTGGAAATCCTTGGCGGTGCCGCCATCGAACACCTCGCCGTCGACACTGCCGACGAAATCGACCAGCAGGACATCATCCTTGGTCGCCGCGCGGGCGTCCTCGACGGTCTCGAATTCCTTGCTTTCCTCGGCCAGGCGCTGGGCGGCTTCGTCCACATCCCCATCCGAGACCTCCACCACCAACCGGTCCAGGCTGATGGCGGAAAAATCCATCGGTTCGATATCGGGCATCAACTCGACCACCATGGTGTATTCGAGATCGGCGCCGTCGGCGAAGGACTTGATCTCGATCTTGGGCTCGATTGCCGGGCGCAAGCCCTTTTCCATCATCGCCTGCTGGGATGAATCATTGACCGCGCGCTCCAGGATCTCGCCCATGACCGAGGGCCCGTGCTGCTTCTTCAACAGCGGCAACGGCACCTTGCCGGCGCGGAAACCGGGCATCTTCACCGTCCTGCCCAATTCCTCGAGGCGTGCGTTGAGCTTATCCTCGATGTCCTTGGCAAACACCGTGACGGTGAATTCGCGCTGTAGCCCTTCACTGCTATTTTCGACGACTTCCATGGGCTTCTCTATCCGTATCAAGCTTTTGCGGCCAGCACTGGCGGCCGATTAATCTGGTGCGGGCGGAGGGACTCGAACCCCCAAGGCCTAGGCCACCAGATCCTAAATCTGGCGCGTCTACCAGTTCCGCCACGCCCGCATCGCCAACGCGCGGCCCAAGGCGTCACGCCCCGAAAACGGCCTTCTTCTACAGCATAGACGATTAAGGCGAAACAGGGAAAGCCCTGAAGCCAGGCTGCGCCCTTGGCGGGCTCGAATATGGATGTTGGATATGGCGATCGGCTGGAGAAAAATCAATCAGGGCCTGAATTCGGGTGGCAACACCCACCAGCAAGCCCCAGGCCCGACAAGGGGGGGGCAAACCCTGGCGAAATCAGGCTTACGCGGCGTCGGCGGTGACGGCGTCGGCGACCACGTGGGAAGCGATTTTCTCGACGAATTTCTCGGCAAAGGTTTCAAGGGCTAGGATCCGGGTCCCGTCATGGGCAAGAGAGCTATCCGATGACCGCCCGATCATGACGTCGTACCGGACATGGGGGATGCCGAAGGCATCATCCTTGATGGTCAGGACTTCCGCCGTCTCGATTGAATAGTCGGCAAGATAACGGCGATAGGTGGATCCTTCCTGGATCTCCTCTAACTTGGAGTCTCGCCTGAAAAACCGGTCAATTATGTCTTGGCCAAACATGGCTTGTGACCTTTTCTTGGAATGTACTGAACACAGCGTTCACTACGTCTGCACCTTACGCTCCCCGGCTTTAACAACACCTTAAGGAAACAAACAAAAAGGAAGAATTTTCAGCAAGTTCGCCGGAATTTCAAGGTTCCATTAACCATGAGTCCGCGGCCGGGCGGCGGGGCGGCTTATGCCCATTGCCCAGCCCCGAAATCCCATGGGGAACCTGGAATGTATCTAAGAATCTCAGGGCTTTAGATTGCGAAGTTGAGCCGGGATGAGATCGGGAAGATCGGAGGCGATGAGGCCGGTGCCGAAGGACGCCGCCGCCGCGCCATGTAGCCAGGTCGCCGCCGCCGCCGCATTGAGCGGCGCCATGCCCTGGGCCAACAGCCCGGCGATGAGACCAGCGAGCACATCGCCGGCGCCGCCGGTGGCGAGTGACGCCGGCGCGTTGGCATTGATCACGGCCAGGCCATCGGGCGCCGCGATCACGGTGTCATGGCCCTTGAGCAACAGATATGCCCCCGAGGACTTGGCGGCGGCGCGGGCGCGTTCGAGCTTGCTGCCTGAGAGTTCGGGGAAAAGACGGGCGAATTCCCCCTCATGGGGGGTGAGGACGCATGATCCATTGATGGCATCGAACAACTCCTGGGGCCGGTCCTGGAACACGGTCAGGGCATCGGCGTCAAGAACGCAGCGTTTCCCGGCCCCAAGCGCCGCCAGCACATGGGCCCTGGTCGCTTCATTGACGCCGTTGCCCGGGCCCAACAGGACGGTGTTGCGCCGGGGGTCCGCGATCGCGGCGGCGAAATCGGCGGGCTTGGAGACCTTGGCGGTCAGCACCGCGGGCATATAGACCGCGTAGATCGGGATGGCCTCGGGCGGCGCCGCGATGGTCACCAGCCCGGCCCCGGCCCGAAGCGCCCCCCTGGCCGCCAGGCGCGCGGCGCCGGTCATCTCGGCCCCGCCGCCAACGATGACGTGGCCGCGCGAGTATTTGTGGTCACCGGGCTTGGGCCAGGGGAAGTCCCCGAGCCACAGTTCCG
Source organism: uncultured bacterium (assembly GCA_965369885.1). Classification (GTDB taxonomy): domain Bacteria; phylum Pseudomonadota; class Alphaproteobacteria; order SMXQ01; family SMXQ01; genus JAZFWG01. Next base: position 103 of record CBDUSV010000120.1, on the reverse strand, counting down.
GCGTGTTCTCATAGGCTTGGGGTTGGATCTCATCCAGCACCGCATCATCGATGCCGATTTGGGCGGTGACGGTCTCACCGCACCACTCCCGGCCCGGCAGCAA
>CBDUSV010000119.1:0-8331 GCA_965369885.1 uncultured bacterium | reverse complement strand
TATCCGCGCTATCAATGGACCGATTTGGAAAAGAGTGGTCGGGGAGAGAGGATTTGAACCTCCGGCCCCCACGTCCCGAACGTGGTGCTCTGCCAGGCTGAGCTACTCCCCGAACTTTGGCCGGCTCTTATAACCCTGGCACACGCGTAAGGCAATGGCGCCACAATGACGCCCAGGAGCCCCTAGGCGGCGGCGTCCGCCTCATAGCGGGCTTTCTCCGCCAACCACAGATCCCCGTAATCGACGTCCTGCCACTCGGCAAACCAAGGGCCGCCCCGGGTGTAATGGACGACCTTGGGAGGACCCTCGGCGGGCTTCTGGCACCAGCCATCGAGCCAGTTCCAGGTCTCCGGCACGGCGCCGATGAGATCGTCGCTAAGCCACTGGAAACGGTGGAGGAAGGCGCCGGTCTCGCTGCTCACCACTTCGGGCGTGAGCGCCCGGTTGGCGGCATGGCCGCAATTGTAGAGGATCAGCGACGACCAGTTCTTGCGCGGATAGACGGTCTGGACCGCGCCATCCATCTTGATCTTTTCCGGTGGCCGGTGGTCGTGGTGCACGCACATCACGGCATAGCGGTCATCGATCAGCGCCAACAATTCCTTGACGTCGCCGAGCCACAGGAAATCGCAATCGCAAAACATCGCCCAGCCTTGATAGCCGGCGAGGTGCGGCACCAGGAACCGGGTGTAGGTGAATTCGGTGGACGCCAACGGGTCCTCATCGCGGTGGTAGAGGCCCTGGTCGTGCAGATCGGAGCGCACCAGGCGGGTGATCGAAACCGGGACCGTGGCCGCGCCCAACAGCGAGCGGCGGCAGACCTGATAGGCGATGTCTTCACGGGAATCCCAGCCGACATAGATGGGGAAAGGGTCTTGGGTCACTGGTACGCCGTCCTGACCAATTAAAAACCGAATTGTTGGTGACTAGGAAATAACATCAATGAAGTTCACGGACAATGAAGGTTATGCCAAATCACCCCTCAAGTCGCCGCCAGATCCCGGGCAAGCCGCGCCAAGGCCCCATCCCAGGACCCGTCCACCCCCTGGCGGTAGACCGGCGAACCCGGGAACCAGGGCGATTCCTCGCCCTCCACCATCCACCGCCATTCCGGCGGATTGGGCACCAGGACCCGGGTCGTCCGCCCCACGCCCGCGCGGAGATGGACATTGGTATTGCTCACCGTGACATATTCGTCGATCAGCGATAGCGCCGCCAGCATGTCCTCGAGATCGTCATTGAGATCGCTCAGATCATGCACCTCGCGCCCCAAGGCCGTGGCAACGGCCGCGATTTCGCCGTCCTCGGGTTTCCTTTGCAACGCCACCACCGTGCCGGGGAACGCCTCGCCCAGGCCCTTGGCCAGGGCGGGACAAAGATGCTTCCAGCCAATCGCCTTGAAAATGGAGCTTCGGACACTCCGGGTTCCAGCGCGCCAGGTGATGCCGACATAAGGCGCCGGCCCCAGGGCGGCAAGGCGCGCCTTGATGGCTTGAAGCCTTTCCGGCAAAGGCGTGAATGTGAGGGACGGTGGAATTTCGGCCTCGGATTTCATGCCCAACAGATACGGCAGATCGCCGACCGAGAGGCTGAGTTGGCCGGACTCGGGCACCGATTCATCGCCCACCACCTCATCAAGAAAAGCGAGCCGTCGGAAGATGGATTGGACCTTGATCCCCGCACGGTAAGTGATCCGGGCGCCGCGCGCCTTGAGCTCTGGGGCGAAACGCAGGAAAAAGGCCTCGTCACCCAGACCTTGGCTCAGATGTAGAAATATGTGCGTGCCATCAAGGCGTGCCGGCAAGGGGTCGGTTTTAACCTCAGGCGCCTCGGGCCGAACATGGCGGCGGAACAAATAATCCTTCCAGCCTTCGCCAAAACGTCCTTGCGCCAACAAGACGAATGCGCGGCGTTGGTGGGCTAGATGATACTCCCCATCCGCCTCGATCGCCTTACTCTGGCATTTCACGGCATCATCAAAGAGCCCCATGGAACGAAACTCCCTGCCCAGGAAACTCGCCATCGGGGCATTCCCGCCCAAATGTTCAAGCGCCCGGCGGAAACAGGTTTCGGCGGCATCAAAATCGCCCCGTCTCTTGAGGCAAGCGCCAAGATTTTGGTGGGCCATGGCAAGGTCGGGAACAAGGGCGAGGGCCTTCTCGAAATGGCCGATGGCGTCATCGAACTTGTCAAGGTGCAGAAACGCCGTGCCCAGATTGTTGTGGGCGATGGCATCTTCGGGATTGGCCGCCACCGCCTTCTCGAACACGGCCCGGGCATCGTCGTAGCGCTCGGCTTGGACGTGGATATTGCCCAGATTGTTGTAGGCCGGCACAAAGCCGGGTTCGCTGGCGATCGCCTTCTCGAAATGGCCCGAAGCCTCTTCGGTCTTGCCCTGACCGAGAAGCAACGCCCCGAGATTGCTGTGGGCCTTGGCGAAACCCGGGCGGGCGCGAATCGCCTGGCTGTAAAGCTCGACGGCGTCATCGACATTGCCGCTGCGCTGGGCGATGCCACCTAGAAGCTGAAGCGCGTCGGCGTGCTTGGGATCGGCGTCGAGAAGGTTACGGCAGATCACTTCGGCCTCGGGCAAACGGCCCGCCGTGGCATGGTCATAAGCCATCGTGAATTCGTTTGTTGACCCGGTGTTGCCTTCTTGGCTCATATCTAAGTCCTTGATACTTGATGCTTGATGGTTGCAAAAACCCATGCCCGCGGGGCAATGATATCGCATTGCGATGATGGCCGCCATGGCATCGAGAACCGGGGCATCGAAAACCGTCAGGGCGCGCGATTAACCTGTTGCCCCCAGATCCCGGGCTAGCCGCGCCAAGGCCCCATCCCAGGACCCGTCCACCCCCTGGCGGTAGACCTGAGAGCCCGGGAACCAGGGCGATACGTCGCCCGCCGCCATCCACCGCCAATCCGGCGGATTGGGCACCAGGACCCGGCTCGGCCGCCCGACGCCAGCGCGGAGATGGACATTGGTATTGCTCACCGTGACATATTCGTCGATCAGCGATAGCGCCGCCAGCATGTCCTCGAGATCGTCATTGAGATCGCTCAGATCATGCGCCGGGCGCCCCAAGGCCGCGGTAACAGCCGCGATTTCGCCGGCGTCGGGGTTCCTTTGCAACGCCACCACCGTGCCGGATACGGCGGCCAATGCCCGGGCGAGGACCGGGACGGGCGCTTCTTTGAAGATACTGCCTGGTTCATGGGGCGTGCCGGCGCGCCAGGTCAGCGCGATGTAAGGCGGTGGTCCCAACTCCCCGAGGCGGCGCGTCATGGCTTTGAGGCGGCCCTCCTCCAGGGAGAGGCTGTATATGGGAGGAATATCGCCTTCCGATGCCATGGCCAAGGCGAGGGGAAGATCACCGGCGGACACCTTATAATCATAATCGGAGGCTTCCAATCCGGCTTCCGACGTGACCACCTCATCGAGGAACGGAAGCCGCGACAGGATGGCCGCGATCTTGGCCCCGGCGCAATAGGTGATGCGCGCGCCGCGCGCCTTGAGCACAGGGGCAAAGCGCAAAAAGAATATCTCATCGCCCAGGCCCTGATCCTTGGTGATCAGAACATGCTTGCCCGCCAGATCCCGGGGCAGCGGTTCCTGCCACAAGGCGCCGGTGAACTCACGCACCGACTGGCGCGCCGCGTAATGCGGCCAGGCCGTGGCGTAATCACCGCGAAGCAATGCCAGCAGGCCAAGATTGATCCGGGCGGGGAGATAATCCGGATCCAGGCCCCGGGCATGGGCAAGGCTGTCTCGGGCATCATCATGGCGACCCATATCCATCAACAAGGCACCGAGATTGCCGTGGGCCGCGACCAGGCCGGGATCGATGGCGATGGCTTGGCGCAAAAGCTCCTCCGCTTCACCCAGGGCGCCGTCGAGATGGCGCACTTCCCCAAGATTGCCCAGGGCCTCGGCACTATCGGGCTTGATGCGGAGCGCATGGCGGTAACTCTCCGCCGCCGCCGGATGTAGCTTTTTGCGCAAAAGAACATTGCCGAGATTGGAATGGGCCGCCCAATAGTCCGGCTCCTGGGCAATGGCGGCGCGATAATTGACCTCCGCCTCATCAAGGCGGTCCAGGGCCAAAAGCGCATTGCCAAGATTGTTGTGGGCAATGGCGGATTCGGGATCGAGGGCAAGGGCACGGCGATAGGCCGCGATCGCATCCTCTTTGAGGCCCTTGGCGGCGAGCACATTGCCGAGATTGGCATGGAAGTTGGCGTGTGTATCATCGGCGGCGATGGCCCGGCCGATCAGGTCCACCGCCTCGTCGAGGGCGCCCTGGCGATAGCTGATCATGCCCAACAGATGAAGAGCATCGGCGTGATCCGGCTGGGAGTCTAAGATACGCTTATAGATCGCCTCGGCCTCGGCCAGGCGCCCGGCCTGGTGATGGTCGAAGGCCTCGGCAAGGGCGCCCGCAACATCGAAGGCACTGCCGAACATGGCGGTGGTATCGCCGGTGGTCTTGCCCTTGCCGTCGGTGTTCATGGCACCCCAGAGCGGCCTTCGGCCGCGAAAAGACGATCATAGCTATCGTCCTCACATGATAGGGGCGCTAGACTTCATCGCCAACTTCTGAAAGAGGGACCCCATGGACCGACGTGACTTCCTGGCCGGCGTTGCCGTCGGCCTCATCATCGCCACCCTTTCCAGCTATTACTATTTCTGCCGCCCGGAGGCGCAGGAAATCAAGACCGGAACCGGGTCTTTCGTGCCGGCCCAAATGGCCTGACCAGATGGCCGGACTGGCGCCGGTTAAGTGGCCTTTATGGTCTTGGCGGGGCTGAATTTAGAAAGCTTGGTGAGGAGAAATTCGAGGTTTTCGGCGTCGATATCCTCGAACTGGGTCAGAACCCGTTCTAACATGCGCCGGACGTAGCGTTCGCGGTCGTGTTCCTCGCCGTCGTAACCGGTATCGCGGGCGACATCGATGGCGACGCGGATCGCCGGCAACATCTCATCGGGCAGGGACGTCTTGTCGAACAACGCCGTTAGACCCAAATCGCCGCTGTCATGGATAAGGATGCGGACATTGGAGATCGGAATTTTCGCGCAATGAGCCATGGCGGACTCGAAGAATGTGAGATTGCCGGCACACAGCGCGCGGAGAATGATCGACGGGGTCAGACGGCCGTTTTCCTCGAGCTGCCCCACCAGTTTTTCCATGTCCTCGGCTTCGGTGCCGGGGAGAAGCAGGCCAAGGGTCGCGCGTTCCCGAATGCCAAGAATCAGATCGGCGGTGGCATCCTCATCCATTTCCTTCTTGGAAAGAAGGTGATCGCGGAGATTGTCGGAAACCAGGGTGACGAGACGTTCGGAAACTTCGATCGGCAAGACGCTACGTAGCGCCATCGGGGTCTTGATCGCCTCGCTATCGCTGAAATTTTCGAGGACATATTGGTAGGAGTCTTCGGAAATGTCGGCGCCTTCATTGTCCATCATGGTTGCGATGACGGTTTCGTTTTCGGTTTCCACCAAGGCTTTGGTGACATCGATCGAAAGCGTCTCGCGGCGGGCGACGGCCGCCTGCTTGAGCTGCCCCGAGGCGGAGATGATCCCGACTAGATCATTATCGGTCAACACGTCGGAAAACTCGATGATGGGCAAGGCCACGCTATCCACGTCACTCGCCAGGCTCACGGCGACATCGTGGGGGATATCGGGAGATTCCTTGAGGTGGGCCGACAGCGCCTCGCGGACCCGCACCTCGGCATCGTGGACCATGATGCGGAAGATTTCCCCCGCCAGCTTGCGTTCGGATTCGTCGAAATGTTGATCGCTGAAATCGTCGGCCAGCATGGCCGCGGTTTCGGCACGCTGTTCCACCGATGGATTGGCCAGCAGCTTCTCGACGTCGGATTTGGATAGTTTCGCCATTAACACAAACCGGTTGGTGATCGCGGGCTCGATGCCGAACCATGGGTTACGGCGGGCGCATCGACTAAACACGCCCAGGCCCGGAACGACAAGCAAGCTTATCCTAAGGATGACTTGGTAAATGTTTGATTAAAATGGCGGTCACAAATCGTTAACATGTGGGCCCGGAGACCGTATTTCGCGGCTTTTGGCGAATCTATCCGGCTACCCTTAACGTCCCGATCCTCAACGTCCAAGCGCGCGCGCCACCTTTTCGATCTGGTCGTCGACGGAAATCTCCATCACCGAGGTGACTTCCCGGTCGCGATCCTCGAAGACGTTGGTGTCCGGATCTTCCTTTTGCCAGCCTGAAACGGTGCGGTCACGGCGCACCAGCAGCTCTTCGATCTGAGGCCGGAACAGGCACAGCATGGCGCCGACCCAGCGGTTGACCGGCCAGGACGGCTGAGCATGGTCGATGGCGAAACACTCGATCATGGCGCTCACATCCTTGGCCCGGTACCAGATCTCGCCGGTGACCCAGCGGTTGACGGTGAACATGCGAAGCGGGAAGCCGAGGGAATCCATGGAAATCCCCACGATGTGGCTGAGGGCGTCGTCGGGGTCCTTGGGCATTTCGAAATCGGCCACCGGCGCCGGTTTGATCCCTTTCGGCATCCCCTTGGGGCGGAGGAAGGTATGGAAATGGCCATGTTCGCCGGGGCGCTCTTCCGCCGGATGGGCATGGTAGTAGTACTGGGAATAGGAGGTGAAGTCGTGGGCGTCCCCCTTGGGATAATGGTCCCACTCCATGAAGGTTCCCTGGCCCTTGAGAAGCTCGCCAACCACATTGTCGTCGGTGTTGGCAAGGACGCGAAAGACCTCGATGACCTCGGTGCCGGCGGCCGCCATCTCGCCCAGCCTGCCCTTGCCGAGCTTGCGGAAATCGCCAACAGTGAAGCCATCCGCCGTGGCGGCCTTGGTCTTCTTTCGTTTTGGCTTTCGTTTTGCCTGAGGTTTTGTGGGCCGGGTTGCGTTCACTTCGATCCTCTGTTTGCGCTTAGCCTGATGGTGAAGTTTAGGGCCAAATGGGCCGCGATGAAACTATGGCGTATCCTCACGCACCAGGCGGAAGCCGATCAGGATGTGCTTCAAGGCCCGGGGGCGGCCATGGTGGGCCGCGGCGCGGCAAATGCCACAGCCCTTATCGTCCCATGACCCCCCCTTGACGGTGAAACGCGCCACCACTCCGCCCTTTCGGCCCTTGGGCCAGGGCGTGGCGGTCCATTCGAACACCTGGCCGGCGGCATCGAGAACGCCAAACGGGCTGGCACCGGCCTTGAAGCTTGCCACCGCCGTGGTTTCAAACGGGCCCAGGTCATGGCTATTGAGGCTGCTGGGGTCAAATTGGTCGCCCCAGGGAAACCGGCGGCCATCGGTGCCGCGGGCCGCCTTCTCCCACTCGAACTCGGTGGGCAGGCGCCAGCGGGCGCCGGTCTTACGCGCTAGCCAGCCGGCATAGGCGCGGGCGTCGCCATGGGACACCAGCACCACCGGATGGTCTTCGCGCCCCGGCGGCGGGCGCCCAGCCACCCAAGCGAATTTACGCGTCCGCCCATAGGGATGGATCAGCCCATAGCCCCGCCAGGTGGCGCGGTCGACGTCGGGCGCGGGGTGGCCGGTGGCGGCGATGAAGCGGGCATATTGGCGGTTGGTGATCGGCGTCCGGGTGATGTGATAGGCGCCGGTGGTTTGCCGTCCTTTGTTGACTTCGTCTTCGTACCACCGCCTCTCGCGGGTAATGGAATGGCCATAGGCGGCCTCGTCGAGCCGGTAGGCGGCCTCGCGCTCGGCACGGTCGGACCCGGCGATGAAGGCCCCGGCGGGAATCGCGGCGGTCTCGGGCAAGGCGGCGGGGCTCGCGGCGCCGGGCCACATCATGGCCACCATTATCGCCACCAATATTGTTGGCAATCTATGCACTTTCATCCCACTCCATGGCTGGTTTCGCCCTTTTCCTCTGCCATAGGCTAGAAAATCGCCGCCCTGGGGTCTTCAGATTAATGTTCAAGTCCGTTCACAAGTTGGTGAGGAGACACGATCTCGATACGACAGGCGTGCGATTTCAGTCTATGATCCCGGCGAATTGCGATTTTCGTTTCCCATTCCAGGCGAGGCAAAAAGGACGACACCATGAAATCTTATAAAAATCGGCTGCTGTCCACCACCGTGATCCCACTTGTTGTTGGTCTCGGCGTTGGCATCGGCGGGGTCCTGGCGACCAAGGACCCGGGACCGGCCGCGGCGCGCCACGGCAATCCCTGTGCGGCGAAGAAGGGCTGTAACCCCTGCGCCGCCAAGAAGGGCTGTAATCCCTGTGCGGCCAAGAAGGGCTGCAACCCGTGTGCCGCCAAGAACCCGTGCGCGGCCAAGGGCTGCAATCCCTGTGG
>CBDUSV010000118.1:0-8383 GCA_965369885.1 uncultured bacterium | reverse complement strand
GAGACATGAGCGAGACATGAGCGAGACATGAGCGAGACATGAGCGGCCGGCGACGGCGCCCCTGGAACCCAGACCTCGGACCTAACCGCGAGCCCCCTCGCCAGTGACCGAAACCATCCTCATTCTCGATTTCGGCTCCCAGGTGACCCAATTGATCGCCCGGCGCGTGCGCGAAAGCGGCGTCTATTGCGAAATCGTGCCCTATGACAAGGGCGCCGATGCCATCGCCCAGGCCAAACCGCAAGCGGTGATTCTCTCCGGCGGGCCGGCCTCGGTGACCTTCGAGGACACGCCTAGGGCGCCCGACGAGGTGTTCGCCTTGGGCGTTCCGGTGCTCGGCATCTGCTATGGCCAGCAGGCCATGGTGGCGCAGTTGGGCGGGGTGGTGGAAAGCTCAGCTGACCGGGAATTCGGCCGCGCCTTCCTCGATATCGATGACGATTGCGAACTGTTCGAAGGCGTCTGGGACAAGGGCGGCCAACACCAGGTGTGGATGAGCCATGGCGACCGGGTCACTGCCTTGCCCGCCGGCTTCCGCGCCGTCGCCACCACCGAAGGCGCACCCTATGCCGCCATCGCCGACGATGCCCGGCGCTTCTACGGCGTCCAGTTCCATCCCGAGGTCATCCACACCCCGGACGGCGCCAGGCTGATCGAGAATTTCACCCACCGGGTGGCGGGCTGCAAGGGCGGCTGGACCATGGCGGCGTTCCGCGAACACGCCATCGATGATGTCCGCGCCCTTACCGGCGACGGGCGCGTCATCTGCGGGCTGTCGGGCGGGGTCGATTCCTCGGTGGTCGCCGCCCTTCTGCATGAAGCCATCGGCGATCAGCTGTTGTGCGTCTTCGTCGATACCGGGCTGTTGCGCACCGGCGAGGCGACGCAAGTGGTGACCTTGTTCCGCGACCATTACAACATCCCCCTGGTCCACCGCGACGCCGGCGATCTGTTCTTAGAAAAGCTCGCCGGCGTGACCGACCCGGAGGAAAAACGCAAGATCATCGGCGCCACCTTCATCGATGTGTTCGATGAAGAGGCGACCAAGGCCGGCGGCGCCGAGTTCCTCGCCCAGGGCACGCTCTATCCCGATGTCATCGAATCGGTTTCGTTCACCGGCGGGCCTTCCGCCACCATCAAGTCCCACCACAATGTGGGCGGGCTGCCGGAACGCATGAAGATGAAGTTGATCGAGCCCCTGCGCAGCCTGTTCAAGGACGAGGTGCGGGCGTTGGGGCGTGAGCTCGGCCTGCCCCAAGAGCTGGTGGGCCGCCACCCGTTCCCGGGCCCGGGCCTCGCCATCCGCATCCCCGGCGAGATTACCCGCGACAAGCTCGACATCCTGCGCCAGGCCGACGTCATCTTCCTCGAGGAAATCCGCGCCGCCGGGCTTTACGACGATATCTGGCAGGCCTTCGCGGTGTTGCTGCCGGTGCGCACCGTCGGCGTCATGGGCGACGAGCGGTCCTATGATTTCGCCTGCGCGCTGCGCGCCGTCACCACCACCGACGGCATGACCGCCGATTTCTACCGCTTCGACCACGACTTCCTAAGCCGCGTCGCCAACCGCATCATCAATCAGGTCAAAGGCATCAACCGGGTGACCTACGACGTCACCTCGAAACCCCCGGGCACGATCGAGTGGGAGTGATGTGTGAAGGGGGGGGTCGGTTAGTTCAATACCAGCTTCAGTTTGGGTTCGAACACCGAGATGATTTCGCTTAAATCCTTGCCGCGGCGGATGCGGCGGCCGGCGGAGGTGATCAGGTAGTCGCCGTCGCGGTGGGAATTGTCGGCGAATTTGGCGACGGTGTAGATCGGCCGGGCCTTGGCGTGTTCGAACACCGAGAACAGGGCCACCCCGTCCCGGTGGTCGATGGCATAGGCCTTCCATTCGCCCGAAATCACGCGGCGGCTATAGACCGAAAGCAATCGATTGAGCTCGATGCGCGAAAAGTGTACGCAACTCCGTCTGCGCCGGCTCTTGCGCCTGAATTCACCAAGGGAAACCAATTCTCCCATGTGCCTATGCCGCCTTCCCGGTCTTTATTGGCTTTATTTAGCCCTGTAGTTTCCCTCATTTTTGGCTCCACGTCCAGCGCCTGGGCGCCCTTGCCGGATGGCGCCGGATTGGCCGGGAACGCCCGGCTCCGAGGCCATTGTGATGTTTGCTAATGTGGACGCCGGAAGCTATGTTAGCGGCCATTTTCAAGTTTGGCCGGTATCATGGACCAATTCATTCAAGAGGTCGAAGAAGACCTAAAACGGGAGCGCCAAGTTGAACTTTGGCGCAAATACGGTGTTTGGGTCACCGCACTGGGGTTGGTGGTGGTGATCGCTGTCGCCGGCTACCAGGGCTGGCGCAACTATCAGCTTGGCCAGCAACAGCTTTATGGCCAAAGCTATGCCCAGGCGCTGGCTTTGCTGGGCGAGGGCAAGGATGCCGAGGCCCGGGCCGAATTCGGCAAGCTCGCCGACGAGGCGGTCTCGGGCTATGCCGAGCTCGCTTTGTTGCAGCGCGCCGCCCTGCTGGCCAAGGGCGGCGACGGCGCCGGCGCTGCGGAGCTCTACCGGCAATTGGCCGATGACACCGGCGCCGATAAGCTGTTCCGCGATCTTGCGGTGATCCTGACGGCGCTGATCACCGCCGACAATGCCGATCCCCGGGACCTCACGGCGCGGCTTGCACCCTTGACCGAGGCCGGAAATCCCTGGCGCTATTCGGCCCTGGAGGTCACCGCTCTTCTGGCCCAACGCCAGGGCGACCAGGCCCGGGCCAAGCAGATCTATCAAAGCCTGGCCGACGATGCCAAGGCGCCCCAGGGCATGCGGGCACGGGCGGCGGAGATGATTGCCGTCATGGAAAGCCCTGGCCGATAGCGCCCGGTCGATAGAGATAGACCGTATTGTCATGATCCGAACATGTCTGATTGTCGCGCTGACCACGGCCCTCGGCGGCTGCGGCTGGTTCGACCGCGATGTCAAACCGCGCCTTGCCGGCGAACGCATTTCGGTGATGAAGTACGAACGCGCCTTGCAACCGGACGCGGCCCTCGCCGATCTTACGATCCGCCTGCCCCAGCCCGTGGTCAATCCCGATTGGCCCCAGTCCGGCGGTTATCCCAACCATGCCATGCATCATCTCGATCTCGGCAATGCGCCGTCGCGGCTGTGGCGCAGGAATATCGGCCGTGGCTCCAACAGCGAACGGCGCCTGGTGTCCCAACCGGTGGTCGCCGGTGGTCGGGTCTATGCCATGGATGCTTCCGCCCGCGTCGGCGCCTATTCCGCCGAGACCGGCCAGAGGTTCTGGCGCCGGGACCTTCGCCCCAAGAATGAGACCGAAGGGACCCTTGGCGGCGGCCTGGCCTTCTATAACGGGCGGCTTTATGCCACCACCGGGTTTGCCCAGGTCATCGCCCTCGATGCGGGCAGCGGCAAGGTGATCTGGCGGCGCGATGTCTCCGGGCCGATGCGGGCGCCGCCCACGGCGAATTCGGGCCGTATCTTCGTCGTCACCATCGACAACAAGACCCACGCCCTTGCCGCCGATGACGGCAGGCATTTGTGGACCCACTCGGGGTCGCCGGAAGTGGCGGGTTTTCTAGGCGCCGCCGCGCCCGCCGTCGCCCAGGGCATCGTCGTCGTGCCCTATTCGTCTGGAGAATTGTTTGCCTTGCGCATGACCGACGGGGGGCGGATATGGATGGATTTCCTGGCCTTGGCGCAACGCACCAGCGCCGTGCTGACCATCGCCGATATCAGGGGCGCGCCGGTGATCGACCGCGGCCGGGTATTCGCCATCAGCAACTCAGGCCGCATGGTGGCGATCAATCTTCGGACCGGAAGCCGGGTGTGGCAACAGCGCCTTTCCGGCCGCCAGTCGCCTTGGGTGGCGGGCGATTTCGTCTATCAGGTCACGGTCGAAGGCGATCTGTTGTGCCTGTCGCGAAGTGACGGCCGGGTGCGCTGGGTGCGGTCATTGCCGCTTTATAAGAATGCGCGGAAAAAGACCGGCCTGATCACCTGGGCCGGGCCGGTGCTGGTGGGGGACAGGCTGGTGCTCGCCGGCTCCCACGGCAGGGTGTTGGCGGTGTCGCCCTATAGCGGCAACCTGCTGGGTCGGATCAGGATGCCCGACGGCATGTTCGTGCCCCCGGTCATCGCCAACCGTACGCTTTATTTTCTCACCGACGACGCCGATCTCATTGCGCTGCGTTGACGTGCCATGGCCATCACCGTCGCCATTGTCGGACGCCCGAATGTGGGCAAGTCCGCCCTTTTCAACCGTCTCGTCGGCAAGCGCCTTGCCTTGGTCGAGGCCACCCCCGGGGTAACCCGCGACCGGCGCGAGGGCGAGGCCCGGCTCGCCGATCTTGAATTCAGTGTCATCGACACGCCGGGGCTGGAGGAGGCCGCGGAGGCGAGCTTGGAGGCGCGCCTGCGCGACCAGGCCCTGCGCGCCGTCCAGGATTCCGACCTGGCGCTTTTCGTCGTCGATGGCCGGGTCGGGGTCACGCCGCTCGATGAACATTTCGCCCAATGGCTGCGCAAGGCCACAGTGCCGGTGGTGGTGGTGGTCAACAAGTGCGAGGGCGAGGCCGCAAGCGCTGGAATCCTCGAAGCGTTCGGCCTCGGTCTCGATGATCCGGTCGCCGTCTCGGCGCTTCATGGCGACGGCATGGCGGAGCTCTATCAGGCCTTGGCCCCCCATGTGAAGCTAGAGGGGCTGGACGGGGGGGAAGGCGCCGGGCTGGAGGACGAGGCGGGGGACTTACAGCTGCTTGGGCAGCCGGTCGGTTTCGCCATCGCCGGGCGCCCCAATGTCGGCAAGTCGACCCTGATCAATCGCCTGGTGGGCGAGCAAAGGATGGTGACCGGGCCCGAGCCCGGCATGACGCGCGAAGCCATCGCCGTGGCCTGGAGCCACCGTGGCCGGCCGCTTCGCCTGATCGATACCGCGGGCCTGCGCCGCCGCACCCGGGTGACCGAAAAGCTGGAGAAACTTTCCACCGGGGAGACGCTCCGCGCCATCCGGCTGGCCCAATGCGTGGTTCTGGTGATGGACGCCACCCAGATCCTGGAGCGCCAGGACCTCACCATCGCCAAGCTGGTGGTGGATGAAGGCCGCGCCCTGGTCCTCGCCCTCAACAAGTGGGACCTGGTCGAAGACTTAGACGCGGCGATGGAGACCCTGCGCGACCGTCTCGCCACCTCACTGCCCCAGGTGCGCGGCGTGCCCTATTTCTGCATCTCGGCCTTGACCGGCCTCAATCTCGACAAGTTGATGGATGGCGTCTTCAAAGCCTATGAGGTGTGGAACCGGCGGGTGCCGACGGCCCAGCTCAACCTTTGGCTCAAATCCATGGTTGAACAGCATCCGCCGCCACTTGTCGCCGGCCGCCAGCTCCGGCTTCGCTATATGACCCAGGTCAAGACCAGGCCGCCGACCTTCGTGCTGTTCGCGGCCCGGCCCACGGCCCTGCCGGCGAATTACGTGCGTTACCTGACCAACGGCTTGCGTGAGGCCTTCGATCTGCCGGGGGTTCCACTTCGGCTTCATCTGCGCAAGGGGGCCAATCCCTACGCCCCGAAAAAATAGTCCGGCTTAAGCTCGGATGATCTCGCCGTGGCGGGTGCAAGAGGTCTCGGCCAGTTCCACGAAGATATCGCTGACCGCATCCGGGGGCTTGAGGGTCACCGGGTCCTCGCCGGGGAAGGCCTCGGCGCGCATCGCTGTCCGCGTCGCGCCGGGGTTGACCAGATTGACCTTGACCGGGGTTTCGGTGAGTTCCCCGGCCCAGGTCCGGGCCATGACCTCGAGGGCGGCCTTGCTGACCGCATAGGCGCCCCAATAGGGATGGCCGCCATCCGATGCGCCGGAGGTCACGAAGATGGCGCGGCCGGCGTCGGATGCGCGCAACAAGGGATCGAACGACCTGATCAGGCGCCAATTGACCGTCAGGTTGACGGCCATGACCCGGTCCCAGGTCTCCGGGTCGATATGGCCCATGGGGCTGAGGGTGCCGAGGATACCGGCATTGCCGACCAAGATATCGAGACGCCCGAAGCGGTCCGCCACCGCGGCTCCCATCTCGTCGATACCGGCGTAATCGGCGAGGTCGGTGGGGACCAGGACCGCATGGCCACCGTCGGCGGTGATGGCGTCGTCGATCTCTTCGAGACCGCCGAGCGTGCGCGCCGCTAAGATGACGTGGGCGCCCTCGGCGGCGTATCGCTTGGCGATGGCGGCGCCGATGCCGCGGGATGCGCCGGTGATCAGCGCGATGCGGCCGGCAAGCCGCCCTGATTCGCCATTCATCAAGCCTTGCCCAGTTCCGCCAACAGGGACAGCTGTATGATGGTATCCCCGCCGTCATGGTCGGTCAGCGCGATGGGGTAATCGCCGCTGAAACAGGCATCGCAATATTGCGGCGCGTCTGAGTCGCGGGAAGTCTCGCCCATGGCGCGGTATAGCCCGTCCATCGAGATGAAGGAGAGGCTATCGACGCCGATCAGCTTGGCCATGTCACGGACGCTGTTGTTCGCCGCCAGCAACTCGTCGCGGTCGGGGGTATCGACGCCGTAGAAGCAGGAATGGGTGGTCGGCGGGCTGGCGATGCGCATATGAATCTCGGTGGCGCCGGCGTTTCGCACCATCTCGACGATCTTGGTCGAGGTGGTGCCGCGCACGATGCTGTCATCCACCAAGATGACACGCTTGCCCTCGATATGGGCGCGGTTGGCGTTGTGCTTGAGCTTGACCCCGAGATGGCGGATCTGGTCCGAGGGCTCGATGAAGGTGCGGCCGACATAATGGTTGCGGATGATGCCGAACTCGAAAGAGATTTTGGCTTGGTTGGCATAGCCGATCGCCGCCGGCACGCCGGAATCTGGCACCGGGATGATGACGTCGGCGTCGACAGGGTTTTCCCGCGCCAGTTCGGCGCCGATGCGCTTGCGCATCTCATAGACGTTCTTGCCCTCGATAACGCTGTCGGGCCGGGAGAAATAGATATATTCGAAGATGCAGAACCGCGGCTTCTGCTTGGCGAAAGGCATCAGGCTTTCGATGCCGTCGGCGGTGATCAACACCATCTCGCCGGGCTCGATATCGCGGACGAATTCGGCGCCGATGATGTCAAGCGCGCAGGTCTCCGATGCCAGAATGTGGCTGTCGTCGAGCTGACCCAGCACCAAGGGCCGCACGCCCAAGGCGTCGCGCACCCCGATCAGGGCGTCATTGGTCAGCGCCACCAGGGAGTAGGCGCCCTCGACCTGGCTCAAGGCGTCGATCATGCGCTCGGCCACGGTGGCGTAGCGGCTGATGGCGATGAGATGGGTGATGACCTCGGTGTCGGTGGTCGATTGGAACAGACAGCCCCGCTCCACCAGCTCCTTGCGCAGCATCACCGCGTTGGTGAGGTTGCCGTTGTGGCCGATGGAGAAGCCGCCGAACTGGAGATCGGCGAACAGGGGCTGGATATTGCGCGCCACGGTGTTGCCGGTGGTCGAATAGCGCACATGGCCGACGGCCGAGGTGCCAAGTAGCCGGGCAATCACGGAATCGGCGCCGAAATTGTCGGCGACATGGCCAAGTCCGCGATGGTCATGGAAATGCTTGCCGTCAAAGCTGACCATGCCGGCGGCTTCCTGGCCACGATGCTGCAAGGCGTGCAGGCCCAGCGCCGTGTGGGCGGCGGCATCGGCATGGTTGAAGATGCCGAAAATACCGCATTCTTCATGCAAGTGATCGTCATCGAAAGGGTTGGTCACTGGCATTGTCGGGCTGCCTCTTGGTTTAAGTCCTGTTGTCCCGGTGAAGACGGGTCATCCGCCCGGGCTACTGTTGGCGCTGTCGCTTTTCTGGCCCGGTGCCGGGCCCGGTGCCCTTTTCGGCACCATGGTCATGAGGAAATCAGCGCTTTGTTTGATCAAAGGTATGGTCTTGGCCTGGCTGAGCCATTCGGGCTGATCCTTGGGCGGCATCGCCCAGGCCAGGGCAAGATAGGCCGCGATGATCACCGCGCCACCACGGGCGACGCCGAACACAAAGCCGAGGGCGCGGTCGATAAAGCCAAGGCTGCCGCCCCGGATGCGGTCCGATATGAAGTGGCTGATAAGGGACAGGATCAACAGGGTGACGACGAACAACACGGCGCCGGCGGTAATGTCGGCGATATAGGTGGTGGCGATGGCTTTGCGGGCATAGAGCGAGGCCTGCTGGAAACCGTAAAATGTCGCCAAGGCGGCGCCGATCCAGCTCAGGATGGCCAGGAGTTCCTTCACCAGACCGCGGGCAAAGGCGAAGATCCCGGAGAGGATGATCACCGAGACGATGGCAATGTCGGTCATGTTGAAGCCGAGAGCATCCATGATCTAA